>JAGAQU010000081.1 GCA_017622575.1 Lachnospiraceae bacterium | reverse complement strand
CATGATGTTCGGCGTGCAAACTGGCTGAACATCATGTGTAGATTGATCCATGATAGTTATACCTCCTCTAAAAAACTACTAGTTTTTTCGTGTCCTTTAGAGTATTGCACAATCATGCTAACTATCCAAGGCGAAGGATTTGATGCTTACGTATATTATCGGCAATTTAGTTCTACTCTCATCATATATGTAATGAAAAGTCACTTTTATGTAACGAAAAGTTTTTCCTTTCAAACAAAACACGCCCGGAAATGGTATCATGCCACCCCGGACGCTTGCTATAACTTAAAAACCTTTGTATTATTTAATCAGTTGTGCAACTTTCCCCTGAATCTCATCCAAATTGTCCTTATCTACGACTGCCCACAGTATTCTTTTTAAGTTTTTACCCTTCAAAATATTTGCAGGAATCGTTGAATAGCTTGCAAATTCCTTAATTAGCATCTCACGTAGTTCTCTAACTTTCGCTCCCTTTTCTTTACCCTCATACTGGTCTAACTCAAGCTTTTTTTCAATCGCTAATGCTTTTTTCACTGAATCCCAGTTGTCTGCCTCTAGCATGGCCTCATACATCAATCGAACTAATGACGCTTCACATGCTACAAACTGAGGACTGAACTCAACTTTGCTATTCAAATATAGCGCCTTAAAATCATTGATATACTTTTTAAGTTCCGCATCTTCGCCGCTATCAACCATAGAATATCTATACAACTGTTTTCTTACATCAGCGATAATTTCTTGAATATCATATGCGGATCCTTTTCTGTCATACCACTCTTTTTCAGCTCTTTTTAGATATTTCTTACGTACTTCATTAATGTCCAGTTCATCAAGTCGATATACCGTAAGCATTACAACATCGTAAAACTGCTTAACCTGTTCATCCATTCTGTCATTTTGAACACCAATAGTATTGCAGCCTATGGTTGTAAATTTATCTGCAAAAAGATGACTTACTGGGAGCAATTGATATTCAAAGTCACTTTCCACAGCAAATATTTCTTTTCCCGTCTTTCTTGTAAACTCCCAATCCTCTGATTCCATAATAAATTCTATTTTTAATTCCTGCTTATCTACCACACCTTCTTCTGCATTTCGCTCTTTATAAGTCAATACAGACGGAACATCTACATGATATGTATGCATCGGTAAATTTGTCTTTGGATTCTTTGGAATATGCTCTTTAAACAAAAAGAATTCACTGCCTTCTCTCAATTCTTTTGTAATGTCATCCAATGTATTCTTTACCTGCTCATCCGTACCGCAAAATATCATATCAATATCAACACTTGTTCTCTGTGCTTCGATTGGCAAATAAAACTGTGTGGCTGCTCCACCCTTTAAAACGATATGCTCTCCTAGACGCTTTTGTATTTGAAGGAACAATTCAAGATCCCACAAAAACAATTCCATTCTTGACATATTTTTAAATCCGTACAATTCCATTCTATTCTGCAGATATTCCCTACTAAAAGCCGTCTTGTCATGAAATATCTTCGTATAATTCATCTTATTCTCCTTTTCGTAATATCATTGCAAATTGCATTGCTTCTTCTGTGATATATGGTGTTTCTACAATAAGTCGTATGTCGCTCTGAAGGTTCCTCTTAGTTGAAACTGTAATTAGTTTCTTTTTATCAATATTTCCTAATCTCACCAAATTCTGATAAACTCTGACCAATTCTTGAAGCGATAAAGGATAACCATTTCTCGTTATTGAAAAATACAAATCTACAAATGCTTTTTCTATTGTTGCAATCCCATCATTTTCATAATCAAAATTTTCAGTATCGTATACTATTATCTGCTTTTTTTCTATTCCCGCCAATATGGCATCTTCGTATTGCTGACGAATACCGGACGGTTTCACAACAGCAAATCCACCATCTAACAAGTAATTGATTATCTCATCATGCGCTGACTTTTCTACAAACAGAAGCATAGGGTATTGTTCTGGAACATGCTGCATAAACCTTTGCAACACATCTAACCCTGAGATAAAATACCCAAATCCCGATTCGTCAAGAATCTCCTGTACTCTTTTTATATCTTCTGTTAATGCAATCTTTGTCTTGCCTTTCCATTCATTGAACGCATACACACCAGTACGCACACGCTTTAAATATCCAGCTTCTACCATTTTTGATAGGTTCCAATAAATAGAAGATTGCTTCATATCAGGAAATATAGCCTGTACATCTTCCATATAGAAAGTGGTTTGTTCTCTTAATTTTTCTTCTATCGCATTATATTTTTTCTCTAAAGCTGATACCTTTTCCATTTTACTATGCCACCTTTCACGATTATTCTACCACGTTCTTTGTCTGTTTTCAATAATTTATTCGCAAATATCATCTTTGCGAATATCTTTTTATTTTTTATTATTTCAGGGTTATACGCGGTACAATTCTCATATTTCAAAAAGATATTTGCAAATACAGTATTTGCATATTTTTTTATATTTTTCACTTAATTATTAGGATATGATTAAACGCCCGGATATGGTATCCCCCCGGACGCTTGGTTTATTCTTTATACTTCCACCATCGTTCCACTCTTAAATTCAACTGTAAATGTTCCACTCTCATGCACAGTTATGCATATCCTCAATAGTCTTCATAGGGTTGTACAAGGACGGTTTCTTAATTCCAAGATAATCTGTAAGTGTGGTAACTGACAAATACGATAATCTTTTTTCATTGGCAAGTTCTGCAACTTTTTCTATTATTTCCTCTTTTGATAATCCTGTTCTAGGCATAATATCTCCCAATCCTTAAACTAACATTGTTAGTTTAATTATACTAATTTTATTAGTTTTGTTAAATCGAGTAGGAGGGAAAATTAAATAAATTTTCCCGACCTCTCACACCACCGTGCGTACGGTTCCGTACACGGCGGTTCAATCAACTTAACAAGTAACACACCTTTCGGTGTAGTAATCTAACATAGAGACTAGTCCAAATGAGGCTACTCCTAGGTTTCTGACACCACCATCAGGCTTTGGTATCTCCACTCTTCGTACTGGTTGAGGTTTATACTTTCTTGTCCTCAACTGTTCCTTGATGTTTTCGCCGTTCTTTGCAAGGTGTTCCTTGAGTTCTGTGTACTTCATTCCGTCCACTCCCTCGGCGCCTTTGTTTCGTACGACTTTGCAAAATTGGTCCTGTCATTAACCATTGTCATAAGGATTCCCTCTATCTCTAAATCTGGATTGATATGCTTTTTTATTCTTGTAATCTGCTTTACAAGCTGTTCTAAGCCTTTAACGGGCATATATGAAGCCTGTACAGGTATTAAAATACTGTCAGCAGCTACAAAGGCATTTGTTGTTATTGTTCCAAGCGAAGGTGCACAATCTATAAGGATATAATCATAAAATGGCGAAACCATTGTGATATATTCCTTCATAATTCGCTCTCTATTCATTACATTTACAAGTGTTACTTCAAGTTCTGAAAGCTCTATATTGCCCGGAAGAACATCAAAACCTTCCTCATTCTGTAAAATTCCGTATCCCGGCTCAATATCTACATCATTGATTTCCATTTTCATAATAGTTGCAAGAGATATTTCCATATTGTCAGGCTCATCATAGCCAACTGCGGCTGTACTGTTGCCCTGTGGATCTGCGTCAATCAATAATACTCTCTTACCTGCTCTTGCAAGACCACTTGCAAGGTTTACTGCTGTTGTGGTTTTACCGACTCCACCCTTGTTGTTTCCAATAGCGATTGTTTTACTCATGCTTAATCTCCTTTGCACAACGCATTTATCGCCATTTCAAAGAACTATTCATCTTCTCTTTCGATATCTATGTAAAGTCTGAAATATTTTTTAGTTCCTCTATTTGGTAATGGCTCTGAAATGCTATGAATTTCTATTTTTTTATTGCGTTCAATAATTTTTTTGAACCACTTCAAATCATTTGTAGTCCCTTGGATTCTTAATTTAATCATACTCTCAGCCGGATTCTATTTTTTCCTTTATATCTGCTCTATGCAGACTTGCTCTTTTCGCTGTATTCAATTTCCGGACCTCCTTTCAAATTATTAGTATTTGCAATAAAAAAAGCGAAACCTCTGATTATTCTCAAAAGTTTCGCTTCATTCAAGCTTATTCACTTCATAAAAAAGGGAAGTGACATTTTCACATCACTTCCCTCTGAATTACATTGTGCAAAGATATACCTTAATGGTTATATCTTGGAATTTATTCGCTTTGGTGTACAAGTCATGATGTTTCATGTACTCTTTTACATCCTCACGAGTTACCTTCCATGTTGCAAAATAGAATCGTTTATATTCTACTTGCTCCCGTTTGCAATAGCAGCCTGTGCTGCCGCGAGCCTTGCAATAGGAACTCTGAAAGGTGAACAGGATACATAAGTAAGACCTACCTTGTGGCAGAACTCAACGGAAGAAGGATCTCCGCCGTGCTCGCCGCAGATACCAAGCTTGATATCCGGTCTTGTCTTTCTGCCCTTCTCGGCTGCCATCTGAACAAGCTGTCCAACACCCTTCTGATCCAGTCTTGCAAAAGGATCGGATTCGTAGATCTTATGTTTGTAATAGTCACCAAGGAACTTGCCGGCATCATCTCTGGAGAAACCGAAGGTCATATGGGTCAGATCGTTGGTTCCGAAGGAGAAGAACTCTGCCTCCTCTGCAATCTCATCGGCAAGGAGCGCTGCTCTCGGGATTTCGATCATGGTTCCGATATGATACTGGATATCGGAATTCTTTTCCTTCTTTACCTGCTCTGCTGTCTCTACCACAATATCTTTGACAAACTTAAGCTCTTTCTTCTCGCCTACAAGAGGAATCATGATCTCGGGAACGATATCATATCCCTTTTCCGCTTTCACTTCAATGGCTGCTTCCATAACAGCTCTTGTCTGCATTCTGGCAATTTCCGGATAGGTAACAGCAAGACGGCATCCTCTGTGTCCCATCATGGGGTTGAATTCATGGAGAGAATCACAGATTTCCTGTACCTGCTCCGCTGTCATCATCATCTTAATGGCGAGATCATCAATATCATCCTTCTCGGTGGGAACAAACTCATGTAACGGGGGATCCAGGAAACGGATGGTAACCGGTCTGCCCTCCATCGCTTCATAAAGTCCCTTGAAATCTCCCTTCTGATAAGGGATCAGTTCATTTAATGCCTTTTCTCTTTCCTGCTGGGTTCTCGCAAGGATCATCTGACGGATCTTGGGAATTCTGTCAGGCTCAAAGAACATATGCTCTGTACGGCAAAGTCCGATTCCCTCTGCACCGTATTTCACTGCATTGACTGCATCCGCAGGTGTATCAGCATTGGTGCGAACCTGCAATTTACGGAAAGAGTCTGCCCAGTTCATAATTCTCTCAAAGTTGCCGCTGATAGCTGCTTCCTTTGTCTTAATGTCTCCGTCATAAATCTTACCTGTGGAACCGTCTAAGGAAATGTAATCTCCTTCATGATAAACGTGTCCGCCAAGTTCAAATACCTTTTCTTCCTCATTGATGGAAATTTCACCGCAACCGGATACACAACAGGTTCCCATACCACGGGCTACAACCGCTGCATGGCTTGTCATACCGCCTCTTACAGTAAGGATACCCTCTGCCGCATGCATACCTTCAATATCTTCCGGTGATGTCTCCAGACGAACCAGTACCACTCTCTCTCCCTTTTCATGTGCTTCCTTTGCTTCCTGGGCAGTAAAGTAAATCTTACCTGCCGCAGCACCGGGAGATGCGGGAAGTGCCTGTCCGATCACAACACCTGCCTTCAGCGCATCTGCATCAAAGGTAGGATGAAGAAGCTGATCCAGAGATTTCGCTTCAATACGAAGCACTGCTTCCTCGGGTGTGATCTTGCCTTCATCTACAAGGTCACAGGCAATCTGAAGAGCCGCAGGTGCGGTTCTCTTTCCGTTTCTTGTCTGTAAGAAGAACAGCTTGCCGTCCTCGATGGTAAACTCCATATCCTGCATATCGCGATAGTGATCTTCCAGCTTGTTTGCAATTGCAATAAACTGCTGATAGCATTCCGGAAGATCCTGTTCCAGTCTGGTAATGGGCTGTGGTGTTCTGATACCGGCTACAACATCCTCTCCCTGAGCATTGATCAGGTATTCGCCATAAATACCCTTTTCACCGGTAGAAGGATTCCGGGTGAAGGCTACGCCCGTACCGGAGGTATTTCCCATGTTGCCGAATACCATAGCCTGCACATTGACAGCCGTTCCCCAGTCACCGGGGATATCATTCATTCGTCTGTAAACGATAGCTCTCTCATTGTCCCAGGAACGGAATACCGCCTTTACGGCTTCCATCAGCTGCACTCTGGGGTCCTGAGGGAAATCCTCGCCCATTTTGTCTTTGTAAACAGCTTTAAAACGTACGATAACTTCCTTTAAGTCATCTGCCGTCAATTCCGTATCAAATTTCACGCCCTTGCTCTCTTTGATCTCATCCAGAATTCTCTCAAAGAAAGACTTGGGAATCTCCATAACCACATCGGAAAACATCTGAATAAAACGACGATAAGAATCATATGCGAATCTGGGGTTGCCGGTCTTTGCCGCAAAGCCTTCAACCGCCACATCGGTAAGTCCAAGATTTAAGATTGTGTCCATCATGCCGGGCATGGATGCTCTGGCACCGGAACGAACGGAAACGAGGAGCGGATTTTCCGTATCTCCGAATTTTTTGCCCTGCTTTACTTCCAGCGCTGAAAGTGCTGTAAAAATCTGTTCTTTGATTTCATCTGAAATCTGTCTGCCGTTTGCATAGTAATCAGTACATGCTTCCGTGGTAACCGTAAATCCCTGGGGAATCGGCAGACCAAGATTGGTCATCTCTGCAAGATTTGCACCTTTTCCTCCAAGGAGGTTACGCATGTCCGCATTACCTTCTTCAAAAGAATAAACCCATTTTACCATCGTGTCTCTCCCTTTTTAAGAAAATTTACAGGATAATGGAACGAATATACCATGGACGGAAGCCCATGGTATAAAAACGTACGTCCCTGTACTCTTATCCTGCATCAAATAATTCATTAAGGGAATTATAACATATTTCCTTCATAATTGCATCTTTTTTGTGTAAAATAATGCATTTTTTTTTGTTTTTGAATGTTTTTTACATGATTTTTACCAATAAAATGCTTAGCATATTACCTACTTTTGTTTTTTCGGAATAAAGGAATCAAAAATAAATACATCAAATTCCTCTTTTGCAGTCTCAAGCTCCTGCTGACTCTTGATGGTCCAGGCTGCCGCCATATTCTTATACAGCTTTCTGCAAAGTCTTCTGGACAGATTATCCGCGTATTTGTGATTGTAGGCCACAAAATCCGGTTTTGTCATCCAGTTCATCAAAAGATTCTGCAAAAGCCAGTAGAGAACGCCCTTGTACTCTCCCTCTTTCAGGAAAGCATCGGAAAGCTGCCCCCTCAGCACATTATTATGATATCTGCGGTACCAGATCAGAACCAGAGGGTTAAAGGACTCGATACAATACAGTCCTTTGTATTCTTTCAGCAGTTTATCTGCATAAGCACACACCGTAAGATCCATCCATTCCAGCTTGATCTCAACAATAAGAGGTACCTTCCCGTCAACTGCCTTAAGGACCTCCTCAAATTTAGGGATCCGTTCCTTACTCTGAAACAGTGGAAACTGCTGCAGTTCCTCATAGGTATACTCATAGACCTTACCCGGCTTGCCGCAGGCTCTCTCGAGCGTAAAATCATGGAACACCACAGGAACTCTGTCCTTGGTAAGCTGCACGTCAAGCTCGATCCCGTAACCGGCCTTCACTGCTTTCATAAAAGCCGGCATTGAGTTCTCGGGAGCCTCCGATTCATTGTCATGGAGACCTCTGTGAGCATAGTAGACGCCTTTAAAGGGTGCCCACTGTTTCTGCCTTGAGAGCCTTGGTTTGATCGCCAGAAAATAGAGAACAATCAGTACTAAAATTACAATTAAAACCACATACAATGCTGTCATTTCATTTCACCTTCGTATTTCTTTAAGATTTTACAATCTATCTTAGTCATCTACATCAAAATTTTCAAGTACACTTTTCTTTTTATCCGGTCTTGCATCACCGTGCTGCACCTGTGTCATTGTGCAAAATGCCAGAACGGAAAAAATAAAAGCATAAGGGAACAGTGTCCTGTAGGAAACGTTCTCCAGCAAAAAGCCGGATAATACAGGGGTAAATATCTGTGCCGTCATGGAAAAGGTATAATAGGTACCTGTAAACTTTCCGATGTCGCATTCCTTACTCATCTCCACGATCATGGGATAAGAATTCACATTGATGGCAGCCCAGCCAACACCGATGGCAGCAAAAGCAATATTGATAAGAGGGTGATATGTACCTGCAAAAATTGCTGCAAAATAACACACGCTCATCAGAACCACACCGCCCATGATGGTCTTCTTACGTCCGATTTTACTGGAAATGTTGCCGATGGGAATATAGCTCAAGATTGCCGCAACCGTCGCTACCATAAGACAGTCCGCAAATCCGCCTCCCTCCAGCTTCCAGACCACTTTGGTATAGCGGGAAAAGGCTGTGGAAACAGCATTATAGGCAGTAAACCAGAGGAAAATGGACGCAAGTAGAAAGATCATACTGCGCTTTACCTCTTTGGGCATGGCAGCCTTAGGTTCTTCCTCTTCCTTTTCCACGGTGTCCTCTGTCTCCACCACCACGCCGGCCTTTTCTTCATAGGCCTTCACTTCCGCATCTACCTTTGTCTTTACTTTCTTTTCCTGAATGGTAATCACGAGAATGCCTACGGCAATGACCATAAGCGCTGCCACACTGACAAACAGAGGCGTGTAATCGGGACGTTCTCCTTTACCCACAAGGAGTTTGATCATAATCAGGGTATAGACACCTCCCACTGCGCCCATCAGATTGATGACCGCATTTCCTTTACTGCGAAGTTTGTTGGGAGTAAGGTCCGGCATCAACGCCACCGCAGGTGAGCGGTATAACCCCATGGAAACAAGAAGTGCAAAAAGTGTAACCACAAAAAGTATCAGATTTTCACTTCTGTCTGCTGCCGGAAGGATCATCAGAAAAATCACGGCAAGAACCGTGCCGCCCGCAATAAAAGGCATTCTTTTTCCAAATTTCGTATCCACCCTGTCAGATATAGCGCCAAAAACAGGGAGCAGGAAAAGCGCCAGCACATTGTCTGCCGCCATGATGGCTCCTGTAACAGTCTCACCGATTCCGAAAGTATTCTGCAAAATCAGCGGAATAATGTTGTCATACATCTGCCAGAAAGCACAAATGGACAAAAAAGCCAGTCCAATCAAAAAAGTTCTCCTGTAGTTCAGTTTCATCTTCTATCCTCACACTTCCTTATTCGATTTCCTATCGAAAATCATTATTATATTTATTGTAGCATTGAAACTTATGAAAATCTATCCCTCTTCCTTGGTTTTACCATCTTTTTACGTAATTTACTTGCAAAATCATGATGCGCACTATAAAATAGGTAATTGTTATGATAACTAATTGAAAATTAATATTAAAGATGAGGAGTCACAGACATGATCAGTGCAAACAATGTAACCTACAGAGTGGGCAAAAAAGCCCTATTCGAGGATGTCAATATCAAATTTACCGAAGGAAACTGTTACGGACTTATCGGTGCCAACGGCGCAGGAAAGTCCACCTTCTTAAAAATTCTGTCAGGCCAGCTGGAAACCACAAACGGAGATATCACCATGACTCCGGGACAGCGTTTATCCGTTCTTGAACAGGACCATTTCAAATATGATGAATATCCTGTTATGGATGTGGTTATCATGGGTAATGAACGGCTTTACCAGATCATGAAGGAAAAGGATGCCATCTATGCAAAAGAAGACTTCACGGATGAAGACGGCATCCGGGCCAGCGAGCTGGAGGCGGAATTTGCGGAAATGGACGGCTGGGAAGCGGAGTCAAACGCTGCCATGCTGCTGAACGGTCTCGGCATCGATACCGAATATCACTACGCTATCATGAAGGATTTAAACGGTAATGAAAAGGTAAAGGTACTGCTTGCAAAGGCCCTTTTCGGAAACCCTGACATCCTGCTTCTTGATGAGCCCACAAACCACCTGGACCTGGACGCCATTGCATGGCTGGAAGAATTCCTGATCAATTTTGAAAACACTGTCATCGTGGTTTCCCATGACCGTTACTTCTTAAATAAAGTATGTACCCACACGGCGGATATCGACTACGGTAAGATTCAGCTCTATGCCGGAAACTACGACTTCTGGTATGAATCCAGCCAGCTTCTGATCAAGCAGATGAAGGAAGCCAACAAGAAAAAGGAAGAAAAGATCAAGGAGCTTCAGGAATTCATCTCCCGTTTCTCCGCCAACGCTTCCAAATCCAAGCAGGCTACCTCCAGAAAACGTGCCCTTGAAAAAATCGAGCTGGATGAAATCAAACCCTCCAGCCGTAAATATCCCTATATCGATTTCCGTCCCGACCGCGAGATCGGCAACGAAGTGCTTTCCGTGGAAGGCATTTCCAAAACGATAAACGGGGAAAAGGTACTCGACAATATTTCCTTTATTCTGGGGCATGATGACAAGGTTGCCTTTGTGGGCGGAAATGAGCTGGCAAAGACTACACTCTTCCAGATCCTGATGGGTGAAATAGAACCGGATGAAGGTACCTTTAAATGGGGTGTCACCACTTCCCAGGCCTACTTCCCCAAGGACAGCACCAAAGAATTTGACAATGACTACACCATCGTCGACTGGCTCACCGGCTACTCTCCCGTCAAGGATGTGACTTATGTCCGCGGTTTCCTGGGACGTATGCTATTTGCCGGAGAAGACGGTGTAAAAAAAGTTAAGGTGTTATCCGGTGGAGAAAAGGTAAGATGCCTGCTTTCCAAAATGATGATCAGCGGTGCCAACTGCCTTGTTCTGGATGAGCCCACCAACCACCTTGACATGGAGTCCATCACCGCCCTCAACAACGGATTGATCAAGTTCCCGGGCGTAGCGCTGTTCTCCTGTCATGACCACCAGTTTGTACAGACCACCGCAAATCGTATTATGGAAATTCTTCCAAACGGCACGTTGATCGACAAGATCACCACCTACGACGAATATCTGGAAAGTGATGAAATGGCAAGAAAACGTACTGTTTACACAAAGCAGGAAGATGAAGAAGACGAAGATTGATTATGAACATTGTAGACTTACACGTACATTCCACCAAGTCGGACGGCAGCTATACGCCGTCCGAACTTGTTACTTACGCACTTGAAAAAGGCCTCACGGCCTTTGCCCTTACCGACCACGATACCACAGACGGTATCGACGAGGCTCTGAAAGCCGCAGAGGGCAAACCCATTGAAGTGATCCCCGGCATTGAATTTTCCTCCGAATATGAGGGAAAGGACATTCATATTGTGGGACTTTATATTGACTATCAAAGTGACTTTTTTAAGAGACGGCTTGTGAACTTCGTAAACGGCCGCATCATCCGGAACAAGGAGATGTGCAGGCGTCTTACCGAGCACGGTATGCCGGTAACCTATGAAGAACTGACAAGTGAATTCCCGGATAGTGTGATTACCCGTTCCCACTATGCCAAATACCTTTTAAACCACGGCTATACCAGAAGCCTTAAAGAAGCCTTTGACCGGTACATCGGTGACAATGGTCCTTGTTTTGTTCCCCGGAAAAAGATCACGCCCATGCGGGCTGTGGAGATTATCCTTAAGGCCGGAGGCATCCCCATTCTTGCCCACCCTATTCTGTACCACATGAGTGATGCAAGACTTGAAAAACTGGTTGCCACCTTAAAGGATATGGGACTTTTGGGCATAGAAGCCGTGTACAGCACCTACTCTCCCTCCGAGGAGAGACAGATGCGCACTCTTGCCGCGAAATACGACCTCTGCATCAGCGGAGGAAGCGATTTTCACGGCAATGCCAAGCCCGGTCTTGATTTAGCCACGGGTTACGGCAAACTTTTTATTCCCGAAGAAATACTGATAAATCTAAAAAAGAAGCATAGTGAAATGAAAATGCATCCCGAACAATATAAAAAGACAAAAATCCTGTTTACCGACCTTGACGGCACACTGCTTAACTCGGAGAAGCAGATCGGTGACTATACCAGAGAGGTCCTTGACCTGTGGGCAAAAGCCGGACATAAACTGGTGCTCTGCTCCGGTCGTGACATCAACAGTGTCAGAAGTGTAAAGGAATACCTTAACCTGAATTATCCCGGTATGTATCTGATCGGCTATAACGGCGGTCAGATTGTGGACTGTGAGACAGGAAAGACCATCTATCAGGTATCCCTGACCTATGACCAGATCCTTTATGTGAAGGAAGCCGCCGAAAAATGGGGACTGCATTTCCACACTTACACGGACACAAACATTATCTCTCCCTCTGATGACGAAGAGCTGCACTATTACCAACGTGTGATCAAAACACCGGTGATTATCAGTGAGGATGTAAAAGAAGTGAAAGAAAGCGGCTCCTGCAAGTGCCTGATCATCGAACTTCATGACTTGGAAAAATCGGAGGCCTTCCGTAAGTCGCTCCTGCCATGGGCCGAAAAAGAAGGAATCACTCTCCTTTATTCCAATCCCTATTATCTGGAGGTTTTCCCTTCCGTTTCCGGGAAAGGTGCCTCAGTGAAAAAGCTTTGCGAACTGCTTTCCATCAATCCTGCTTTGTCGGTAGCTGCGGGAGATGCAGGAAATGATATTTCCATGATCGAGGAAGCAGGCATGGGCATTGCTATGGCAAACGGCAGTGAGGATATCAAAATGGCGGCTACCACCATCACTGCTTACGACAATGATCACGACGGGCTGGCACATGCCCTGTATGATTTGATATGAGAATGAAAGCAAACAAAATTTTTCAAAAAATTTATAAAATTTTGAAAATTTTGCTTGCATTCTTCTCCAACTTATAATAGAATAAGCAAGTACGATATGTTTAGTAATCGTGTGGCTCGTTGGTCAAGCGGTTAAGACGCCGCCCTCTCACGGCGGAAACAGGGGTTCGATTCCCCTACGAGCTGCTAACTATTATTAATAACAGCCCAACCCGAAAAATGCCTGTTCCGTCATAACGGATAGGTGTTTTTTATTTGTCTAAAATGTTTTCATATAAATAAAAAATGGAAGCAACGGGGCTCGAACCCGTGACCTCTCGCGTGTGAGGCGAACGCTCATCCCAGCTGAGCTATGCTTCCATAAAAATGATTATAACACTTAAGAAATAGATGTCAATGAAAAAATTGCTATAGAAAATACCTATAGAAAATACCTGTTCCCTATCATGGAAACAGGTATTTTTCTACGGTCTGCTAATTCCTATAATATCATTGGAAAAGCTTTAATTCTCTCTTTTATTTCCCCAGAAGAACAGCGCTACGGTTCCGGGCCCTGTATGGCTTCCGATGGTGGCACCGATAGGGAATATCTCTACCTTTCCGTTCAGCTTCTTAAACTTTTCCTCCACAAGCGCTGCCACTGTATCTGCATCCTCCCGGCACAGGGAATGGCTCAAAAAGCATTTGCCGGAATAGTCAAGTCCATCCTGCGCATTTATCTCCATTTGTTCCACAATTCTGGCAATGACTTTCTTTTTGGTGCGGATCTTCTCCCTGGGAATCAGTTTCCCCCCAAAATCCACATTGAGAAGAGGGCAGATATTCATGACGGAACCGATAAAGCCTGCTGTTTTGGAAACTCTTCCTCCTTTGATAAAAAAAGTCAGATCTGTGGAGAAAAACCAGTGATGAAGCTTTAGCTTATTTTCTTCCGCCCACCGATACAGTTCGTCAATTCCCATACCGGAGTCCCGAAGATCTGCAAGTGTTTCCATGAGGAGTCCGTAACCGCTTGACGCAGCCAGCGAATCCACCACATAGATTTTCCTGTCCGGATAGCGTTCTTTCAATTCATCTCTTGCCACACAGGCAGAGTTGTAGGTTCCTGAAATTCCGGAGGAAAGGGTGACATGCAGAATGTCCTTTCCGTCCTTCAGGTTCTTTTCAAATAAGGCTTCATAGTCTCCAACACTGACCTGGGATGTCTTGGTATCCTCTCCCGCTATCATCCTTCTATATAATTCTTCCGGCGGAACAGAAGCCCCAAGATCGTCAAGATATTCTTTTCCACCCAGTTCAAAGTGAAAACATACATACTGAATCTGTCTCTTTTCAAAACGTTCCTTTGATAAATCAGCTGTGGAACAGCAGCTCAAAACATAATCTCCCATTTTACAGTCCTCTCAGAGTTCATTTTCTTTTCAATTCTGAAACGATTATAGCACTTTTGTCTCACAAACACAAATGAGTAGATTTCTGCCGTCAGACAAAGTCAAACAGACTGATCTGATTGGATTCCGGCAGCTTTCCGAGCAGATTTAAGCTGTCCATCAGATCCACGATGGTCTTTGACACCTTGGTTCTTTGCCGGAAATCATCCTTTGACAGGAAAGGACCGTCCTTTGCCGCCTCCACAATGGCATCCGCTGCTGTTTCACCCAGACCGTCAATACTGTTTAAGGAAGGCATCAGCTTTCCGTCCACGATCTGAAAGCTTCTGGACTGGGCGCTGAAAATGTCTATGGGAACAAACTCAAATCCCCGGGCATACATTTCCTGCACGATCTTCATATCTCTGTAGGCAGCCTGCTCCTTCTGGGATAAGCTGTCCCCTCTTCTCTTGTAATCCGCCATCACATTTTCCAGATGCTGCTGCCCCTGGCACATCAATTCATAGGAAAAAGCCTTGGCACGAATGGAGAAAAAGGCTGCATAATAAGCCAGCGGATAATTGATCTTACAGTAAGCGATCCTCCATGCCATCATGACATAGGCTGCCGCATGGGCCTTGGGGAACATATACTTGATCTTCTTGCAGGACCAGATATACCAGTCCGGCACATTCTTTTCCTTCATGGCCGCTTCAAATTCCGGCTTCAATCCCTTTCCCTTACGAACGCTCTCCATAATGGTAAAGGACAGGGCACTGTCCACGCCCTGATTGATCAGATAGATCATAATATCGTCACGACAGCAGATACAGTGGGAAATGTCAGCCGTTCCCTCCAGAATCAGCGTCTGCGCATTGCCAAGCCATACGTCCGTTCCGTGGCCGAGCCCCGAGATCCTGATCAGGTCAGAGAAGCACTTGGGCTTAGTGTCAAGAAGCATCTGGATCACGAAATCCGTACCGAATTCCGGAATACCCAGTGATCCCACAGGACAGCCGTCAATCTGCTCCGGCGTGATGCCGAGAGCCGATGTATTCTGGAACAGGGACATAACCTGAGGATCGTCAAGCGGGATGGTGGTCGGATCAATCCCCGTCAGATCCTGCAGCATACGGATCATGGTAGGATCATCATGCCCCAGGATATCAAGCTTTAACAGGTTATGGTCAATGGAGTGATAATCAAAATGGGTGGTAACAATGTCCGTGGTCATATCGTTGGCGGGATGCTGCACCGGTGTAAAGGAGTTGATGTCCTCTCCCATGGGAAGCACGATGATACCTCCCGGATGCTGTCCCGTACTTCTGCGGACTCCCGTGCATCCAAGGACGATACGGTTGATCTCGCAGTTCCGCTTCCGCTTGCCCCGCTCCTCATAATAATTCTTCACATACCCAAAGGCGGTCTTGTCTGCAAGGGTACCGATGGTTCCGGCACGGTAGGTCTGCCCGGCACCGAAAATAACCTCCGTATATTTGTGCGCCTTACTCTGGTATTCTCCGGAGAAATTCAGGTCAATATCCGGTTCCTTATCTCCCTTAAAGCCCAGGAAGGTTTCAAAGGGAATGTCAAACCCGTCCTTCACAAGAGGCTTGCCGCAGTTCGGGCAAAGCTTATCCGGCATGTCACAGCCCGCATTACCGGCATAGGCTCTTACCTCCGGGGAATCAAAGTCGTAATAGTGACAATTGGGACAGCGATAATGGGCACTTAAGGAGTTTACTTCCGTGATCCCCGCCATAAATGCCACAAGGGAAGAGCCCACAGAGCCTCTGGAGCCTACCAGATAACCGTCCTCCACGGATTTCCAAACCAGCTTCTGGGCAATAATATACATCACCGCAAAGCCGTTGCTGATGATGGAGTGAAGTTCTTTCTCCAGTCTGTCTTCCACGATCTTAGGCAGTTCTTCTCCATAGAGCTCATGTGCCCTGTTATAGCAGATCTCTGTCAGTGTCTTGTCACTGTCCGGGATCACGGGCGGACATTTGTCCGGTCTCACCGGTGCCATCACATCAATCCTGTCCGCAATCTTATTGGTGTTGGTAATCACAACCTCCTCAGCCTTGTCACTGCCGAGATATTCAAACTCCTTCAGCATTTCCTCTGTGGTGCGAAGGTAAAGAGGTGCCTGCTGGTCCGCATCGTCAAATCCCTTACCGGCCATAATGATTCTTCTGTATACTTCATCCTCAGGATCCAGAAAATGGACGTCACAGGTTGCCACAACGGGCTTGTTAAATTCCTCCCCCAGTTCCACGATCCTGCGATTGAAATTCATGATATCTTCCATGCTGTTGACCGAAGGGATCCTGTCGGATTCGATCATAAACTTATTGTTGCCAAGGGGCTGGATTTCCAAATAATCATAGAAATTCACAATCCTCGCAATTTCCTCCTCCGGTCTTCCGTCCAGAAGAGCGCGATAAAGCTCTCCAGCCTCGCAGGCACTTCCCAGGATCAACCCCTCCCGGTATTTCATGAGAAGGCTCTTTGGCACTCTGGGCTGCCTTGCAAAATAATTTAAGTGGGACTCCGATACCAGCCTGTAGAGATTCTCTCTTCCTATATTGTTCTCTGCCAGAATGATGGCGTGATAGCTTGTCAGCTTTTTTACAATATCAGGGCTGGATGCACCCATGGCATTGACGTTCGAAAGGGTATCCGCACCCTGCTCCTTCAGCATGGGAATGAATTTCACAAAAATTTCTGCGGTACACTCTGCATCATCCACCGCTCTGTGGTGGTTCTCCAGGGAAATCCCCAGTGTTTTGGCCACCGCATCCAGGGTATGCTTGGCCTGATGAGGCAGAAGGATCCTGGCGATTCCCAGGGTATCCACATAGGTAAACTTCTTTTCGATGCCAAGCCTCCTTGCATTTTCCATGATAAAGCTCATGTCAAAATTGGCATTGTGGGCCACCATCACCGCATCCTCACAGAACGCAAGGAATTCCGGCAGAATGGTTTCAATGGACGGAGAATCCATGACCATGGAATCGTTGATACTCGTCAGCTTCTCGATTTCAAAGGGAATGGGCACACCGGGATTCACAAAGGTGGAATACCTGTCAGTGATCGCGCCACCTGAAACCTTTACCGCTCCGATCTCGATGATCCTGTTGTTCACAGGTGAAAAGCCCGTGGTCTCGATATCAAACACCACAAAGTCTGAGGAAAAGTCCTGTCCCGCATCTCCCGTGACGATTTCCTTCAAATCATCGACTAGGTAAGCCTCCATGCCGTAAATGATCTTGAAAAAATCCTGTTTGTCCGGATTTGGATCTCCGGCTTCTTTTCTCTTATTTTTCTCTTCCTTCCAGAGGTCTTCCCATACATGATTGGCATCCGGGAAGGACTGCACTACCCCGTGATCCGTAATGGCAATGGCAGGATGACCCCATTTGTAAGCTCGTTTTACAATATCCTTGGCCTCGGAAACACCGTCCATATCGCTCATCTTGGTGTGGCAGTGAAGCTCCACTCTCTTTCGCAGGCTGTTATCGCTGCGGGAGGTGGTAAAATCGGGAATTTTCTTGATGCCTGCAAGGGAGCCTATGGTAAGCTCACTGTCAAACTTATCCACCATGGTGACACCCTTAAGCTTTACAAAGGCACCCACCTTGATCCCTGCCGTGATCTCCGCCACCTGGTCATTGCGGGCAAACATTTTGATAGTCATGGTGTCCGTGAAATCAGTGACATCAAACATCAAAATCGTCTTTTCATTCTTGATCTCCCTGCTGTCAAAATGGATGATCTTACCCCGGATGACCACCTCACCGATCTCACCGATGATATCCTCGATGGGAATCGCATCCTCCTCAAAATCACGGCCGTAAATCACATCGGGATTGTCGGAACGTTTCACGGAACGGTTAAACTCACCTTTCTTGAAATCGCCCTTTTTATAATCTCCCTTTGGGAAGCCTTTCCCGAAACCGGAGCCTTTTTCTTTCTGCTTTTCGGCAGATTTCTTCTCTATCGGTTTGTCGGGAGATTCCGATTTTTTCTCTTTCTCCGGTGAACTATCTGTACATGCCTCAGATACTGTACCTGAGGGTTCTTCCGAAAGAACAGCTTCCTCTCCTTTCTCTGAAGCACCAAAGGCTCTTGACGTAATCTCTGCTACCTGTCTTTTGATTTTAAGATCGTCTTCTTCCTTATATTTTCCTGTCTTTTTTTCCTTATACTGAACGGATATTCTTACCCGGAATCCACATCTTTCATTGAGGATTTTCTCCAGAATTCTTACCAACTCATCCGCCTTGCTTCTGGCAAGAACACTGTCTTCAACCACTAGATTCATCTCCTGCCCGGAAGGATAAGTAATATCTGCACCTTTGAACAGATTATATTCCACGGGACTGTAATTTCGAAGTTCCAGAAGAATACTGTCTTTATAGATATCCATCAGATTTTCAGGAGTATACTGATCGGAAAGCTTAAATCTCTCATACAGTTTCACCCGCACGGAATGATTTTCAAAAAACTGTTTTTTGATCTGCTCCTCCACCTTGAGCACATTTTCTTTTTGAATCAGATGATCACAGCGAAAGGTAACGCGAATCAGGTCTCTGCTTTTTGTTGCAGAGACCTTTTCTACGGTTGCCAGTTCAAATAAATCCTGATTCTTTTTATCCAATTTCAAATTGGGAAATACATCAAAAAACTGTTTCGCCATTTCTGTTTCCTTTTCTTTACATGCAAAGAGCTGTATTTATCCTGGCCAATGGTCAAGCTCCTCTTTCAGCACCGAAAGCAGTTCACTTTCCGGCACTTTCTTTATGATTTCGCCTTTCTTGATCAAAAGGCCCTCTCCGATTCCTCCGGCAATACCGATATCTGCTTCCCTCGCTTCTCCCGGACCGTTTACGGCGCAGCCCATCACAGCCACTTTGATATTAAGGGGATAACCGGCAACCAGCGTCTCCACCTGATTGGCAAGACCGATCAGATCGATCTTTGTTCTGCCACAGGTAGGACAGGACACCACTTCGATTCCGCCCTTTCTAAGTCCAAGCGTACGCAGGATCAGCTTTGCGGATTTGATTTCCTCCACCGGATCTCCTGTCAGGGAAACACGGATCGTGTCGCCGATCCCCTGATGTAAGATCAGCGCAAGACCAATGGATGATTTGATATTGCCGCTGATGATGGTACCTGACTCCGTGATACCTACATGCAAAGGATAGTCGGTCTGTGCTGCCAAAATCTCGTGAGCCTTCACGCACATCAGCACATCAGAGGATTTGATGCTGATGACCAGATTCTGATAATCCAGATCCTCAATCATATGTACCTTGTCAAGAGCACTCTCCACAATTCCTTCTGCCGTGACACCGTGATATTTCTCCACCAGCTCCTTCTCAAGGGATCCGCTGTTCACACCGACACGAATCGGAATGTTTCTCTCCTTTGCTACCCTGACCACTGCTGCCACCTTGTCTTTGCCGCCGATATTGCCTGGATTGATTCTGATTTTATCCGCACCGTTTTCCATGGCTGCAATCGCCATTTTATAGTCGAAATGAATATCTGCCACCAGTGGAATGGTAATCTGCTTCTTGATCTCTTTGATTGCCTGCGCTGCTTCCAGAGTGGGCACTGTGCAACGGATGATCTCGCAGCCCGCCTCTGTCAATCTCTTAATCTGTGCAACGGTAGCCTCCACATCCTCTGTTCTTGTATTTGTCATAGATTGGATCAGAATAGGATTGCCTCCGCCGATCAGTCTGTCACCGATCCTGATCACTTTCGTCTGTTCTCTTGTCATGACTGCCTCCTGAAAATATCTATTCATATGCTATTAGTATAGTCTAATTTAGACCGAAAGGCAATTCTTCTTTCCTCGTTTATTCTTCCCTTTTTCCTCCTTCAAGAAGAAAGGTGCGGCTCTCATAAATCTCTCCCTCTTCTCCTGTTGCCACCACCTTAAGAGTGATTTCTCCCTCCGGCATTCTCTCTGCCGGGATCTCCAGCCGCAGCCTGTCGATCACCTGATAAACGGATCCTTCTTTGATCAAAAGCTTTCGGTTCTTTTCATCCCGCATTTCTACCCACAGACTGTTTTCCTTCTCCTGTGCTGCCGCAGTCAGGCTCAAAACACCGGTCATCAACAGCATACTGCTCAAAATCATAACCAGGATTATCGATATATAAATGCCTGAAAACTTCTTTTCTGTAAGAAAAATGCTTTTTTCCTGCCTCTTCAGAATCTTTGCATCTTCTCCTCTCCTCAGGAACAGGATCTGATACAGCAGAGCAGCTCCTGAAAGGAGAAGGGGCTTTTCCAGATAGGGAAAGGGAAACTGCTCTCTGCTGACACCCTTAAGAAGAGGAAGAAAAAAAAGCATTGCCGCTGCCAGAATCAGAGTCCATCCCACTCCTTTTTTTATGAGAAACAATCCTTCTTTTACCTTTCCTTTCTTTTCGTAGTTGAGGAGAGCATCCCGGAGTTGTTCCATGGACTGATATCTTTCCTGTGACCGTTTCCGCGTACAGACGCAGACTACCTTCTCAAGCTCTCTTGGAATGCTTCTGTCGTACTCTCTTACGGGTCGTCTTTGAAAAGTAGACTGTACCGGACAGATTCCCGTCAACATTTCATGAAGGACGGCACCAAGACCATAGATGTCGCTTGCTTTCCCTGCATTCCCACATTGCCACTGCTCCGGTGAACTGTAGCCCGGTGTCCCTACCATCATCTGTTCCCTGTTCTGTCCATAGGAGGCGATAAAAGCTGCACCGAAATCAATCAGCTTGATCCTGCCATCCGGCTGTATCATGATATTGGCCGGCTTCAGATCCCTGTAAATGATGGGCGGATTACAGGCATGCAGATACTGAAGAACCTCCGCAAGCTCAATGGCCCATTTTACCGCAAGGGAAACCTCCACTTTTCCGAATTTCCGCAGATACTGTTCCATGGTAATACCTTCCACATACTCCATCACAAGACAGCTGTTCTCTCTTTCTTCAAAATAATCGATAATACCGGGAAGCGCCGGATGGGATAATTCCTTTAACACTTCCATCTCCCGGAATACAAATTCCCGTTCCTTTACATTTCCCGGATTTTTGCTGACCTTTACTGCCGCAAGCTTATTCAAATGGAGATCCTTCACCAGATACACCACTCCAAGTCCGCCTTCTGCGATGATTTTCAGCACTTCATACTTATTACACAATATCTGTTTCATCTTATCCTCCCTCTCCATACGTACACTTTCTGCTCTCACCGGCTGCACATGAAATACAGTGCCGACATATTGTCCTGTTCTCCCTGTTTCAATTCATAACCGGCAATTTCCCGAAGCCTCTTTTCAATCTGTTCCTCTTCTTCTATTTCCCCCGGATGCAAAAGCTCTGTCATCATTTCCGCACTCAGGTAATGGCTAAATCCGTCCGAGCACAGCAGAAAACCGGTTTTTCCTCTGATTCTTCCCTCATAGATATCAGGGCTCTGATAAGAGAAGCTTCCCATACATTTTGTAAGCGCATTTCTGCCAAGGGAATGATCTTCGGTGATCTGTTTTACGTTACCCCTTTGATCAACTCTGTAAATTCTGCTGTCTCCAAGATGTGCAATCAGGTAACGTCCCCTGAAGAGGAGCAATACGGAAACGGTAGCTCCAAGCTTGATATCCTTACTCTTTGCATATTGATTGAGGATACAGTTTGTCTCAAAAAAGCATCGCAAAAAACTTCTCCTCAAAGCACTTCTGCCTTTGCTTTTCCCTATCATGGAAAGCAATTGATGATAAAAATTCTGAAGCAGCTTTTCCAGGATAAAGCCGCTTGCCGTCTCCCCTTCCTGAAGCCCTCCTATCCCATCACTGACCGCCGCCAGAACTACTCTGCCTTTTTTCGTGTTAACCTGTTCAAATAAAAGAGAATCCTGATTGCTGCTTCTCCTTCCTTTATCCCAGTAGACACCTGAAATAATTTTCAATGGAAACCTCCTCTTATGATGCATCTGCTTGTGATTATCTTGGAAAAGTTCAGTGAAGCACTGAATGAATTCCGAATGAATCTTGATTACTTCCGAAGTGATACCCAGTATAAGACAAAACAAAAAAAGAATCCATTGTACAAAATTACCAAAAGTACATTTTCAGTAATTTTGTACAGGATTCTTTCTGAATATCGATTAATTATCTAAAAAATTTTGTTATATCATTTACAAAAACAAGAACCATCAAAACCATAAATGCCATCATGCCGCCTAAATGCACCATTCCTTCTTTCTCAGGCGGAATCGGTTTTCCTCTCACAGCCTCTATCAGCAAAAATACCAAACGCCCGCCGTCAAGTGCAGGAAGCGGCAGCAGATTCATGATACCCAGACTTATGGAAAGTGTCAGCGCAATATTGATCATATTCAGCACCACATTGATCATTCCGTAATCCTTCACCGCATCGTAGGTATCGTCCACATACTTTACCATCCCCACAGGTCCCGACACGTCATCCTTGGAAAGCTGTCCCTGAACCAGCATGGAAAGACTCTTTACTGTGGCCTTCACAGAATATTCCATGACGTAGAACCCGTACTGGAAGGTCTGGGGCACACTGCATACCAGCAGATCTCTTCCTCCCTGCACCCCGATATAATAAGTATCGGCATCCGCATCATAAACAGGATTCAAGGTAACCGTATGTTTCTCTCCCTGCCTTTCATATTCGATTTTCATCTCCTCACCCCGGCTTGTCAGGGCTGCAAGACGGATATCATCCCACATATGAACCTTGTGTCCGTCAATCTTTGTGATAATATCCCCTTCCTGTATTCCCACTTCCTCTGCCGCACCGCCTTCGGTAACCCCGGATATGGAAGGCGTATAGATTCCGCATTCCCAAACCAGAATCAAAGCCATCAGATAGGCCGTGATAAAGTTAAACAGAGGTCCTGCAAAAACGGTGGCAATTCTCGCCCATACGGAAGCGTTGGGAAATGCTCCCTCAGTCAGTTCTCCTTTTTCCGTCTGCAGACCGTCCTCTCCCTCTAAAACGCAGGCACCGCCGATGGGCAGAAGCTTTAAGGAATATTTGGTGCCTCCTTTCGTAAAAGAAAGCAAAGTGGGACCCATACCGATAAAGAATTCGAGCACATGAATCCCGTTCTTCTTGGCAACAATAAAATGTCCGAACTCATGGGAGACTACCACCACACAAAATATGATAATAAATAAAAGAATGGATACTGCCAATTTATGCCCTCCTGTGACTGTCAATATATTCGTAGGCTTCCGCTTCCGCTTCGAGGATTTCTTCCACCGTAGGGTTTTCCTTCACCTTATGATTCTCCATAGCCCCCTGGATCAGATCATAGATCTCAAGAAACTTTATCTCTCTGTTTAAGAAAAGGCTGACCGCCTTCTCGTTGGCTGCATTGTACACGGTAGGCATACTGCCGCCCGCTGCGATTGCATCATATGCCATAGGAAGTCCCTTAAAAGTGTCTGTGTCAGGTTTTTCAAAGGTCATGGAAGAGAGCTCATAGAAATCAAGCTTTTTGCCCTCCATAGGCCTTCTGTAAGGATAGGTTAAGGCATACTGGATAGGAAGCTTCATATCCGGCACGCCAAGCTGTGCGATCACAGCGCCGTCCACATATTCCACCATGGAATGAATGACACTCTGGGGATGCACCACCACCTGAATGTTTTCCGGTTCTACCCCGAAAAGCCACTTTGCTTCAATGACCTCCAGCCCCTTGTTTACCAGCGTCGCCGAATCGATAGTAATCTTTCTTCCCATAGACCAGTTGGGATGCTTTAAGGCATCCTCCACGGTAATATCAAGAAGTTCCTGTCTCTTTTTGCCGCGGAAGGGTCCACCCGATGCGGTCAGCAGGATCTTGCTTACCTTTTTTCTGCTTTGCCCACACATGGACTGAAAAATGGCACTGTGTTCACTGTCCACCGGCAGAATCGGCACCTGCATCTTCGCTGCCAATGGTATAATGATATGCCCCGCCGTCACCAGCGTCTCCTTGTTGGCAAGTGCAATGATTTTTCCTGCCTTAATGGCTGCAATTGTGGGGCGCAAACCTATCATACCCACAATTGCGGTGACCAGAATCTGTATTTCCGGCATCACGGCAAGAGTGAGAAGTCCGTCCATGCCTGCAAGCACTGTGACAGATGTATCACTGAGACGAAGGCGAAGTTCCTTTGCCGCTTCCTCTGTCCACATCACACAAAGCTCCGGCTGAAATTCCCTTGCCTGCTTTTCCATCAGGTCCACATTGCTGCCTGCTGCAAGTGCAATTACTTTAAAATCAGGATTGCTGCGGACAATTTCAAGTGTCTGGGTACCGATAGATCCTGTAGATCCCAATATCCCTATTTTTCTCTCTAACATAGTTATCCTTCCTCTTTATCCGTGAATTAATACAAGAACAAGCAGATAAATCATGGGTGCCGTAAAAATCACACTGTCAAAACGGTCCATCACCCCGCCATGTCCGGGAATCAGTGTCCCATAATCCTTAATATCATGATTTCTCTTGATTGCCGAGGCCGCCAGATCCCCGATCTGGGAGATGACTGCACCCACTGCGCTGATCAGTACGAATGCCCATGTCACATTCTGTTCCGTGATCACAGACTCCACGATAAAATATCCGTAAAGTGCACCTACAATCGCAGCTCCCACGACACCTCCCACAGCGCCTTCAATGGATTTTTTAGGACTGAGCTTCGGTACCATCTTATGTTTGCCGATCAGCATTCCTACAATATAGGCACAGGTATCGCAGATCCAGGAGCTGATAAAGATCATCCAGACAGAATAAATTCCATAAGGAAGACTTCTTACCAGATAAATACAGGACAGCATCACCGGAGCATATACCACATTGAAAAAGGCACACATGATCTGCTCTGCCCTGTACTTCGGGAAAGTCATCACATAAAGAAACATAAAAACTGCCAGTATCATGATCACGGCAAGGAACAGATAAAGCTTCTCTGCGGAAAAGACCATCAGCAGATAATATATCACTATCCCCACATAACCTGTTATCTCAAGTGCATCCGTTTTCCCTTCGGAAGAAAGCTTACATGCCTTCATCAGTTCCCGATATGCAGTAAGGGAAAGGAATAGAAGAACTGCTGCCAGTAAATATCCACCCTGCAAAATAGTGACAAGCGCAACGATCACAAGCACGATACTGCTTATCAGACGTTTTTTAAACATTGTTTATTCCTCCTCAATACGGCCGTATCTTCTGTCTCTATGATTATATGCTTCCACAGCTTTTATCAATTCTTCCTTTGAGAAATCCGGCCATGCCACAGGGGTAAAATAGAATTCCGTGTACGCAAGCTGCCACAAAAGGAAATTGGAAATTCTCTGTTCATTGCAGGTTCGGATCAAAAGATCCGGCTCAGGAAGTCCTTTTGTGTCCAGCATATCCGACAGATACTGCTCTGTGATGTCCGAAGGATCAAGTTCCCCTTCCTTTACCTTACCTGCAATCTCTTTTACGGCACGCACGATTTCATCTCTGCCGCCGTAATTTAATGCAATCTGAAAGTGAAGTCCGTCATTGTTCTTTGTGGACTCTTCAAGCTCTGCTATCCTCTGTCTGATGTCCGCATCAAGACCTGTTTTATCTCCGAGAACACGGACGCACATCCGGTTCTTTTTGGCGGTAGTCAGACAGGTTTTCATATAATTTCGAAGGAGCTTCATAAGGGCATCCACTTCATCCTTGGGTCTGTTCCAGTTTTCCGTGCTGAAGGCATAGACCGTCAGATATTGGATTCCCATCTTATAAGCCTCCTCGCAGATCACCTCCACGGTCTTGGCTCCCTGCACATGCCCGTAATTTCTCGGCATCCCTTTACTTTTTGCCCATCTTCCGTTGCCGTCAAGTATGATTGCCACATGATTCGGCATTTTCAGTTCACTCAAATTTGCCATTTTTCCTCCCCAAGATAAAAGGGCAGAATAAACGCCTGCCCTCCCTCTCTTTTCATTTATTTTTAAACGGTCAGAATCTCTTTGGACTTTTCTTCCATAAGTTTATCAACATCTTTGATATACTTATCTGTCATTTTCTGCAGTTCATCCTCGAGCTGCTTTACTTCATCCTCCGAAATCTCCTTAGCAATCTTTTTAAACGCATCATTGCCGTCTCTTCTGATGTTTCTGACAGCAACCTTACATTCCTCAGCCTTTTTCTTGACTTCCTTTACCAGATCCTTTCTGCGCTCTTCAGTAAGTTCAGGGAATACAAGTCGGATCACGGAGCCGTCGTTGGAAGGGGTAATTCCGATATCAGAAGCAAGAATCGCCTTTTCGATATCCTTGATCAATGATTTTTCCCATGGTGCAATCTGAATCATTCTGGCTTCCGGAATTGTAATATTTCCTACCTGCTGAATGGGAGTAGGCGTTCCGTAATAATCCACTCTCAGCTTATCCAGAACATGAGGGTTGGCACGGCCTGCTCTGATCCCCTGATAATCTGCTTCCAGATGTTCATAAGTTTTCTGCATCTTCTCATCATATACTTTTAATTTTTCATTCATGTTAATATCCATCCTTCCTAAACTGTTACTTTGGTTCCGCTAAATTTGCCGTTTACCGTATTTACTATGCTGTTCTCTTCATTTAACCCAAATACCCACATGGGCATTTTGTTGTCTCTTGCTAATATGGAAGCTGTCATGTCTACTACCTGAAGGTTATTAGCAATCACCTCGTCAATGGAAATCTCATCATATTTCCTGGCTGCAGGATTTATCTTGGGATCTGAGTCATATACCCCGTCAATGGACTTGGCAAGAAGAATCACTTCCGCCTCCACTTCAATGGCACGAAGAACCACACCCGTATCTGTGGAAAAATAGGGATGGCCGGTACCACCTGCAAAAAATACTACCATTCCCTTCTCGAAATACTTGTTTGCACGGTCTTTTGAAAAAAGTTTGGTAAAAGCCCCACACTCGAAAGGTGTCAGCACAGATGTTTTCATTCCCACACTTCTGAATATTTCAGAAACGTAAATACAGTTCATGACAGTTGCCAGCATTCCTATCTGGTCGGCCTTGGTTCTGTCTATATTCTCACTGGAACGACCTCTCCAAAAATTGCCGCCTCCGGTTACAATTCCAACCTGTATTCCGCTGTCGACAAGCTCCTTTACCTGAAGTGCAACACCTTTTACAGTTTCCTCATCGAATCCCATCTTCTTGTCACCGGCAAGGGCTTCTCCACTTAATTTCAGTAATATTCTTTTCATATCCGCAACCTTCCTATTTCATCTTTTTCAATTCTTCGAAGAAAGAAGTTGGATTTACCTCCGCATAGCACTGCGAACACATACCTTCAATAACGGCGCCATTATTGATCTGCACGGATTTAGATTTGATATCGCCCATTACTATAGCGGAAGAATCTAAAATAACAGGTCCCTTCACATCAATATCACCTTTCACAGCCCCTGCAATCACGGCACTGTTTGCATAAATATTTCCGATGATCACGGTACTCTGTCCAATTTTAACGCTGCCGCCGCTTCGAAGTTCACCGGTAATCTTGGCTCCCTCGGCATAAATTTCAGCAGCCTGGGAATTTCCCTGAATCACACCGGTAATGTTCAATTTGCCCAGGGCTTCCACATTTCCGACGATACTGCCTCTCACATCAAGAGCTCCTTCTGTTGCAATATTACCGTTGATGATCATACTGTCTGTTAACACAGAGACTTCATTGGCAACATTCTTCGCACTGACAGGCACGGTTTCCACGACTGCCTCAGCAGCTGCAGGTGCCACATAAATGGGTTGTTCCTCGGGCACTTCCATTTCTTCCACCTTGTCGAGCATAGCTCCAAGATCCGTATCAAAACCATTTACCGTTTCACTTGTTTCCTCCGGAGCTGTCACTTTCTCCTCCTTGACATCGCTTTCTTTTGCAATCTCCTCTTCCGGCAGCAGTTCATTGACTGCCTGTGATAAATCATCCTTTAAATCTGAGAAGAATCCCATTCTAAAGTCCTCCATTCGTATCTTTATTCTTATCGCTTATTGAATCTATAGATTCAACAAGGTATATTCACCCTTTTAATTATCCTGAGTTGTTTTTTCTTTTACATGCTGTATCGGAACTGTCTCATCCGTAATGGGCAAAAAGCAGACATCTCCTGCTATTCTGATCTGTGAAATAATTTCGGGCAGCGCCTCTACCGTAGACCCTTTATCCGATGCGTCATGCAGCAGAATCATGCATTCCGCCTGCTTGCCGATTCCCGCCAGGCAGTTGTTTACGATGGTTTCTTTGGAAAGTTGACCGTTCACCGCATCGCCGGATGCCACATTCCAATCATAATAGGTAATGTCATTTTCATTCAGCCATGCGATCAGAGCCTGCATATCTGTCCTGCTCACAGTATTGGAGCTTCCACCCGGAAAACGGTAATATCTTGGCCATACTCCCGTAACCTCATACAGATATTCCTGAAGTTTTGAAAGGTCCTCTTTAAAGCTTTCTTCCGACTGATAAATTTCATTATATTTATGACTGTAAGAGTGCATTCCCAAAGTATGACCTTCCGCAACGATCCTGCGATAGGCTTCTTTCGATGCTTCATCTGTCTTTCCCACAACAAAGAAAGTTGCTTTTACATCATAAGCCTTTAAGATATCAAGGATTTCATTGGTACTGCTGCTTGGTCCGTCATCAAAAGTGAGATAAATCTTTTTGACATACTCTGTTTTTTCTGCCGGTTTCTCTTTCGTAAGGATTTCTATTTCCTCTTCTCTTTTTGATTCCTCTATATATGCTGTAGAAAAAACACCTGTTACTTCTTCCGGCTTATTCCTTTCTTCCTCAAGCTGTGCCGTCAGTTCTTTCGTCTTATCGGACAGTACCGCCACACGTACTCCCAGAATGATGCAAATTACGATTGGAATCAGAATTGCCATGGTCACCGTACCCAGTATCATTTTCTTCAGACGCCTGATCCGTTTTCTGTGGGCGGCTGTTTCATCCATGAAAATCTACTCCTTTAACATGATATGTTTATAGTTTATCACAAAAATAAAACGGACTCAATACAAGATTGAGTCCGCTTTTTAATTAATTTAAAATAATTTTATTTGCTTGTTTTTATCGCATTATTCTGCAATATCTGCGTACATGAAGTACCAGTAACCGTAAGGTGAATGCCAGGATCCTGTGATCTTTTCACTCTGTAACCAGAAGTCATTGTAGTAAGCTACAGGAATACATCCTGCCTCTTCCATCAGAATATCCTCTGCTTTGTGAAGAGCTTCGGAACGCTCAGCTGCATCAAGAGTTGTTCTGGATACATCCATAGCTGCATCATATTCTGCATTGTTGAACTTACCATCATTGTTACCGTTGGTTGAATAGAACAGGTCTAACATATTGGAAGGGTCGCTGTAGTCACCTACCCATCCGTTACGTGCTGCATCAAAATCACCGTTACGTCTCATAGGAGTGAAGCTTGCCCACTCAACGATATCAACCTGAAGATCGATGCCAAGCTCAGCCCATGCCTGCTGTAAGTATTCTGCGACTACCTTATGATAACCTGCATCATTGGTTGAATAAGTGATGGTAGGGAAGCCTTCTCCGTCAGGATAGCCTGCCTCAGCAAGAAGTTGCTTAGCTTCCTCTAAGTTTGCTTCAAAGTTTGTGGTATCAATGTAAGGCTGACCGCCGTTTGCATTGTCCATAAACTGGCTTCCGTCTGTATCAATCCAGCCGGGTCCCATAAGGTTGCTTGCTGCAGTGTAAGTACCCTGCATTAAAGTACCTGCAACATACTCACGATCAATTGCAAGGCTCAGTGCCTTACGCACCTTAGCATCGTTGAAAGGCTCTCTGTCAATATTTAAGCTCAGATAGTAGGTACCGATGATGGGATCTACATAGAATTCAGAGCTTCCTGTTAAGGAAGGGATTTCCTCTGTAGGAACATCCTTGATCATCAGGACTTCCCCTGTCTGGTATGCACTGTAGGCTGCGTTTGCATCCTCGATCAGATTCCACTTGATACCGTCAAGCTTGATTGCATCAGCATTCCAGTAATAGGGGTTCTTGCTCATAAGAATGTGGGATCCGGGTACCCATTCTGAAACGTAGAAAGGTCCGTTGGAAATATAAGTCTCTGCTGCAGTTGCCCATGCATCACCGTTTGCTTCAACAGTTGCCTGCTGAACAGGGCTTAAGGTTGCAAATGCTGCCAGGCTTCCGAAATAAGAACAAGGTGCATTTAAAGTAACAACAAGTGTCTGATCATCAGTTGCTGCAACCTGAAGAGCATCCAGATCACCTGCAATTGCTTCTTCATAACCTGCAACCATGCTGAGAACTGTCTCAGCATAAGGAGCAGCAACCATGGGATCGCATACTCTCTTCCAGCTGTAAACGAAATCGTTTGCTGTCAGGTCAGATCCGTCAGACCACTTTAAGCCGTCTCTTAAATGGAAGGTCCATGTAAGACCGTCCTCACTTGTTTCCCAGCTCTCAGCCTGTCCGGGAATCAGCTTGCCATCCTGGTCTACTGCCAGAAGGCATTCAAATGCATGTAACAACATGTTACCGCCATCAACTGCACTGTTAAGTGCAGGATCGATAGTTTCAGGATCAGGTCCTACCTGTACGGATAAGATCTTTTCTCCTGTAGAAGCTGCCACTTCAGTACTCTCTGCAGCATCGCCATTCTCTTCTGTTGTGGCTTCAGCAGTAGTTCCATCTTCTGTGGAAGCTGTTCCTTCACTGCCACCGCAGGCTGTTAAGCCCAGAATCATGGCAGCTGTGAGTACGAGTGCAAGTACTCTCTTCTTCATAATAGTTCCTCCTCTTATAAAAATAATTTATAAACTATACAGACGCTTTTGCGCCCATATTGGTTTACCACATTTAATTGCACTTGTCAATATGATGACAGGCTGCAAAATGTCCTTTTTCCACTTCCCGCCATGCGGGAACCTCTGCGGCACATCTTTCATTCGCATAAGGACATCTGGTGCGGAAACGGCATCCCGAAGGGGGATTTAAAGGACTTGGCACATCACCTTCAAGCACGATACGCTTGCTCTCCTTTGCCGCCTTCGGATCTGCGATCGGGATCGCAGAGATCAGACTCTTGGTATAAGGATGTAAGGGACGACTGATCAGTTCATAGCTGTCAGCAAGTTCCACCATTCTTCCCAGATACATCACACCGATTCTGTTGGAAATATGCTTCACGGCGGAAAGATCATGGGCGATAAACAGATAGGTAAGTCCCATCTGCGCCTGCAGATCCTCAAACATGTTGATGACCTGCGCCTGAATAGAAACATCAAGTGCAGAAATCGGTTCATCACACACAATAAATTCCGGATTCACCGCCAGAGCTCTGGCAATTCCCACACGCTGACGCTGTCCGCCGGAAAACTCATGAGGATATCTGTTGGCATGTTCGGAATTGAGTCCTACCCTGCACAACATCTCTATAATAATGTCATATCTTTCCTTTTTATTTGCAGCCAGCTTGTGCACATCAATGGCTTCCCCTACAATATCTCCAACCGTCATACGGGGATCAAGGCTGGCATAAGGGTCCTGAAATACAATCTGCATTTTTTTGCGGTAAGGAAGCATATCAGCGTAGGTTTTCTTTGCCACATCGAAAATCACTTCATTATCATAGACGAACCTTCCGCCTGTAGGCTCATAAAGCCGAAGAAGGGTACGTCCGGTAGTGGTCTTTCCGCAGCCTGACTCCCCAACCAGTCCCAATGTTTCCCCTCTTTCAATGGTAAAGGAAACATCATCAACCGCCTGAATATATTTCTTTTTCTTTCCGTAACCGCCTGCAGGGAAATACTGCTGTAAATGTTCTACCTGAACTAACGTATCACTCATTTGCGGCTCCTTTCTCCATCTCTTCTTTCTGATTCAGCCAGCACTGGGTATAATGAACTTCTCCAAAATTGGTAACCGGAGGCATTTCTCTTAAGCAGATCTTCATACATTCCTCACATCTTGGAGCAAACGGGCAACCCATGGGAGGATTTAAGAGATCAACCGGTGTCCCCTCAATGGGAACCAGTCTCTCATGCTCCTTTGTATCAATTCTCGGTATGGAGCGAATCAGACCTTTGGTATACTGATGCTTGGGATTGTAAAAAATATCCTCCGCTGTACCGTATTCCACCACCTTACCCGCATACATAACTGCAATTCTCTCACACATACTGGCCACTACGCCAAGATCATGTGTGATCATAATAATAGCCATGCCGAGCTTATCCTTCAGTTCCATCATCAGCTCCAGTATCTGCGCCTGAATGGTCACATCCAGCGCCGTGGTAGGCTCATCCGCAATCAGAAGCTTTGGTTCACAGGCAAGCGCCATGGCGATCATCACACGCTGACGCATACCACCCGACAGTTCGTGAGGGTATTGCTTTAATCTCTTGTCAGGTTCATTGATTCCTACCAGCTGCAAAAGTTCCTTTGCCCTCTCCTTTGCCTGTGCTTTATTCTTGTCAGTATGGAGCAGGATCACCTCCATAATCTGATTTCCTACAGTATAAACGGGATTTAAGCTGGTCATGGGATCCTGAAAAATAATAGAGATTTCATTTCCCCTTATCTTTCTCATTTCCTTCTCACTCATCTGATCGATCTGATGACCATTAAACGCAAGGCTTCCGCCGATCAGTCTGCCCGGATAGGCAGTCAGTCCCATAAGACTGTAAGCTGTAACAGACTTACCGGAACCGCTCTCTCCCACGATACCCAGAACTTCTCCTTCCTTTAAATGAATGGAGACATCATTTAACGCTTTTACTTCTCCTGCCGGAGTGAAAAAAGAAAGTCGTTCGTTTTTTATATCAACAAGATATTCTGACATCTTCTTAAACCGCCTTTCCTAATTTTTTAATTTAGGGTCAAACGCATCCCGAAGTCCGTCTCCCAGCAGATTAAAGCTCAAAATGATAAGACTTATCAAAAGTGCCGGTATAAATAACAGATAAGGGTATGTGTTCATACCATTGATTGCATCGCTCGCAAGACTTCCCAGGGAAGGCAACGGTACTGCCACACCCATTCCGAGGAAGCTTAAAAAGCTTTCCGTAAAAATGGAGGAAGGGATCTGCAGTGTTGTGGTAACAATAAGTGTACCGATACAGTTGGTAAGAAGATGCTTTCTGATAATTTTACCATTGCTCACACCAAGGGCTCTTGCTGCCGTCACGTATTCACTTTCCTTCAGCATCAGCACCTGGCTTCTGACCATTCTTGCCATACCTACCCAGTACAAAAGGGCAAACACCACAAAGATACTGATCAGATTCTCACCTACCACACCAACCCAGGAAAAACCGGGCACATTTTTCAGGCCTTCCAATGGTGCCTTAAGTGCAAAAGACAAAAGTACAATTAAAAGGATATCGGGTATTGTATAAATAATATCCACAATACGCATCATCACAAGATCTACCCATCCACCGAAAAAAGCTGCAATAGATCCATAGATAGAACCGATAATCAAAATGATACCCGTGGCAATCAAGCCTACCAGCAGAGAAATACGACTTCCCATCATGACACGGATGGCATAGTCACGGCCCATCTTATCAGTTCCGAAAATATGAGGAAAAACTTTTTCTCCCGCATCTATTCTGGCCTGCTCCTGTGCCGAATACTGCATAGGTGCCAGATTGTTGGCTCCTTTGATCTGTTCTTTATAAGAATAAGGATAAAAGGCAGGCACAATAAAGGAAAAGATCATAACCAGAATGATCACCACAAGACTGACCATAGCCACCTTATTCTTTACGAGACGACGCATACCATCTTTCCAGAAGCTGACACTCTCCCTCATAATAACCTGGCTCTGCTTTTCCTCCTCGGATGCAGGCAGAAAATCATCAGGATTAAGTTTTAATTGAAAGCTGAATGGATTCTGTTTCATAATGCCTTAATCTCCTTACTTCAATTTGATTCTGGGGTCAACTATCTTATAAACGATATCTACCACCACATTCATAATAATGATCAGGGTTGCCAGGAAAATCGTAGTTCCCATGATCAATGTATAGTCACGTCCGTTGATGGCCTTGATAAATTCACCGCCAAGTCCCGGAATCGTAAAAATCTTTTCCACAACGAAGCTTCCCGTCACCGTGTAGGCAAGCATGGGTCCCACATAGGTAACTACCGGCAAAACAGCATTTCTCAGCGCATGTTTAAACAAAATTACACCACCTGAAAGACCTTTTGCTCTTGCCGTACGCATATAATCCTGCCCCAGTACATCCAGCATGGAGGAACGCATCAGTCTCATGATGTACGCCGTAGGATAAAATGACAGTGCCATTACCGGCATAATATAATGCTTCCACGATGTCAGTCCCATGGTTGGCAAAAGCTGTAAATTTACTCCCAGAAAATACAGCAGTACCGTACAGATCACAAAGCTTGGCACCGCAATACCACAGGTAGCTACCACGCTGATGAGGCTGTCGAGGAATTTTCCTCTCTTGAGTGCCGCAATACAGCCAAGAGGAATACCGATGAGCAAAGAGACAAGGACGGAAACGCCTCCCAGTCTGGCAGACACAGGAAACTTCATCAATATGATATCCATAACCGTTCTTCCGCGCTGTTTCAAACTGTCACCGAAATCTCCGTGAAGAGCGTCCATAATATAAGTAAGATATTGTTGAAATAAGGGCTTATCCAGACCATATTTTGCCTCCAATGCCGCTGTTGCCTGGGGACTGATCGCCTTTTCTGAAAGGAAAGGTCCTCCCGGAACCATATTCATCAGAAAAAATGTGATGGTCGCAACTGCCCATATCGTAACAATTGCAAGACCGATTCGTTTTGCAACATACTTTAACATATCTACAACTCCTTATCCGATATTAAAAAGAAAAGAACCATAGTGTTGATATCCGTCAAACCCCATCGTTCCTTTTCACAACTCTAACAGTTTATCAAAAAGACTGTATGTTTGTCAATTCATATCGCCCGTTTTCTACATTTTTAATAAATTTTTAATATATGATAAAATTACATCTGTCATGAGCTTTTTACTTTACAATATCATATTTTCCATAAAGGGAAAACAGCAGCTACAGGATTCCCATAGCTGCCGTTCATTTCAGTTTTTTATAAAATTTTAAGAAGATTTCTGATATTACATACCAGCCTGTGCTGCAACCTCTGCTGCAAAGTCGTCAACCTTCTTTTCAAGACCTTCACCGGTCTCAAAACGAACAAACTTCTTGATGGAAAGGTTTGCTCCTGTTTCCTTTGCAACCTGTGCCACATACTGGGCAACTGTCTGTTTGCCATCCTCTGCCTTAACATAAACCTGCTCAAGGAGACAGACTTCCTTTAATTCCTTGTTGAGACGTCCCACAACTGCGCCTTCGATTACCTTTTCAGGCTTGCCTGCCATCTTGGGATCGTTAGCAATCTGAGCCATAAGGATTTCTTTCTCATGTGCCTTATATTCTTCAGATACATCAGCTGTAGATACATACTTGGGAGAAAGTGCCGCAACCTGCATAGCAATGTTGGTCAGAGCTTCCTTGATTGCATCGTTTACAATATCTGTCTGTGCTTCCACGATAACACCGATTCTTCCGCCGCCGTGTACATAGGAAACAACACAGCCGTTATCTGCAACAACCTTTTCAAATCTTCTGATATTTAAGTTCTCACCGATCTTTGCAACCTTTGCAACCAGTGCTTCCTTCACTGTCATGGAAGCGTCTGCGTTCCAGGTTTCTGCAAGGAATGCATCCATATCAGCTGCATCGGAATTTACTGCCTGATCTGCAACTGCCTTAACAAAGCTTTGGAATTCTTCATTCTTTGCAACAAAGTCAGTCTCAGAGTTAACCTCCACAACTGCTGCTGTCTTATCATCCTTTACGGTTACACAGCAAAGACCTTCTGCTGCGATTCTTCCGGCTTTCTTCTCTGCTTTTGCCTGTCCGTTCTTTCTGAGGAACTCAACAGCTGCATCCATATCGCCGTCTGTCTCGCCAAGGGCCTTTTTACAATCCATCATACCTGCGCCGGTCATTTCTCTTAATTCTTTTACCATTGCTGCTGTAATATTTGCCATTTTATTCAATTCCTTTCTGTGTTATATCACTTCTTAAGCAAACCTGATTATTCAGCATCTGCTACTTCTTCGATATCGGTAGCTTCTGCAGCTTCCACTGCTTCTTCTGTCACACCGGCATCCTCAGCGGTGATTGCTTCCTCACCCTGGTTAGCTTCGATCACAGCATCTGCCATCTTTGCAACGATCAGTTTTACGGCTCTGATAGCGTCATCATTACCGGGGATGATATAGTCTAATTCTTCGGGATCACAGTTGGTATCACCGATACCGATCAGTGTGATTCCCAGTGTATGAGCTTCCTGTACGCAGATTCTTTCCTTCTTGGGATCTACAACGAAAATAGCATCGGGAATTCTTGTCATGGTCTTGATACCGCCAAGGTTCTTCTCAAGCTTTTCCCATTCCTTCTTGAGTGCGATAACTTCCTTCTTGGGAAGCACATCAAAGGTGCCATCCTCTGCCATGGTCTCGATTGCTTTTAATCTGTCAATTCTGCTCTGGATGGTCTTGAAGTTGGTAAGCATACCGCCAAGCCATCTCTCATTTACATAATACATACCGCAGCGCTCAGCTTCTGTCTTAACAGCATCCTGTGCCTGCTTTTTGGTACCAACGAAAAGAATGGTTCCGCCCTGTGCAGCGATCTCAAACACTGCTCTGTAAGCCTCATCAACCTTACCTACAGACTTCTGTAAGTCGATGATGTGGATACCGTTTCTCTCTGTGAAGATGTAAGGAGCCATCTTAGGGTTCCATCTTCTGGTCTGATGTCCGAAATGAACACCTGCTTCAAGTAACTGTTTCATTGAAATAACGCTCATGTTTCTACCTCCGTTTGGTTAGACTTCCGCGCATCTCACTCTTCTGCCAACTTCCGCGTTAAGAAGCACCGACAGACTTAAAACGCGCGTGATTTATAGTTTCATTGCGGCATACCGCAACGTGAAGATTATATCACAGAAAAATCCCTCTTGCAAGGGATTTTTCCATTGATTTCACATTATGTTTCTTATTTCATACCGCATAAAATTTTTGCAATTTCCTCCGGCTTTGCGTCCGCCGGTATTTCATGACTTCCTGCCCTTAATTTCCTGTCATAACCATTACTGTAAAGGTAGGTATCAAAATCGGATGCAGAAGTTATCAGCCCCTTCTGTTCCAGCTTCTGGCACACTGTATAGGACCCGTCTCCCGATTTTATTTCAATGGTCACTGTGTCTGCAGCTTCCACAGGTTCTTTTGTAGCTGCGGCTTTCGGTGTCTCCTCCGGCTCTTCCGCAGCTGTGGTCTCCGGTGTCTGTGTCGCAGCCGGTTCTTCGGAAGTTTCCGGTGATTCCGATGGAACCTCTGTAGGTACTTCTGTTTTTTCAGTCTCTTCCGGTATTTCTACATTCTCCTCCTGTGCCATCTCTGCAAGGGAACCGCTCTGCTCCACCATGCCAAGCTCTGCAGCGCGCTCCCTGATTTCCCTGTCACTCAAGGTCTCCTTCCTGCTTCCGGATGATGCACCCATGATCACTGCGGTGACTATGATACCGATTCCAAGCCCCCTCAGATAATATTTTAACTTCATTGTCTTACTCCGTGTTCTTTTCTCTAGATTCCCTCAAACAGGTCAATTACCAGCTTCACTTCACCGATTCCAAGGCCCAGTTCCTTGGCAATTGCCATATTGGATTTTCCTGCCTTGTGCAGTTCCAGAATTCTCTCATTGCTGTTTCTGCCGCCGGTCTTTCCGGGAGCTGCCATACTCAAGTCAACCTTCGATGCTTTTTCTGTCTTTTCAGGGTCAACCGCTTCCTCTTTCGAAGCAGAAGCTTCCGTCTTCACCTTTCTGGTTGTCTTTCTCTTGGGTTTTTCCGGTTCTTTCTCTATTTCGGCAGTCGCTGATCCATCAGTCACTTCCACTCTGGGTGCCTGTATGGGAACAAATTCTTTTTCCGGTACCGGTGCCGGTATCTGCTCTTTGATCTCCACTGCCTGCTCTTTTGCTTCTCTTGCCGTCACTTCCGCATCTTTCACTGTCTGCTTCACTTCGCTGGCAGTCTTAACAGCTTCACTGACAGTACTTTTCAGGTTTTCATGTTTATCGTTCAGCATATCATACAGGAAAACCGCTTCCTTATGATTCTTATTGATCTGCTCAAGCACGGTATCGGAATACTCATTAACCGCCATAATCTTCTCATTGGTCAGCCGCTCCATAGACCTCTCTGTTTTTTCCATGAAATAAGTGATCGTTTCATCCACTATATCGCTGATCTGAGTTTTGGCTTCCTCCACTTCTCTGCCAATGATTTCCTTAATTTCTTCTTCATCTGCCTTGCTGATTCCATCTTTTTCCTTCTTCCCACCTGAGGGGAGAAAAAAACTGACAGTAAACACGATACCGCCAAAGATCAGCAGGATTAATTCCGTTATGTTCATCGTCTCTTTTAACCTTTGCCTGTCATCTATATTTTAATGTCAAAACCGCCATATCCTTTAAGGGTAACCTTGCCGTCTTCCTTTTTCTCATCCTTCTTACGTCTTCGCCCACCATCTCCCTGGTAGGTTCCGTTGCCCTGTTCCTTGGCATCAAAGCGTTTGCCCTCATTCTCAGCACGGTCTCCCTGCTGAACCTGATGCGCTCTTACCTCCGTCTTCTGGTTCACCTGTCTCTGATAATTGGACTGATCCACCAGTCCTTTATTATCCTCCTGATGTTTGATTGTGGTAAAATCCTGCGCTCTCGATATCTGTCCCTGAAGTTCTACGCGGCTTATTGTCATAACTTACTCCTTTTTCAGTTCTATAAAGCAGTCATTCTCACATCTCCACGCTCTTTTGTGAATTTACAGTAATTCATGCTTGTTTTTACTACCATGGAAACATCCGAAATACAGATTTTGGTTCCCGCATAAACCTCACCGGTAACCTCCACTCTTGCCGTATTGCTTTCTGCCATCATCTGCTGAAGGCTATTGTATTCCTCTGTGTCTTTTTCGATTGCTTCCTTCAGCTGATTTTCCTTCTGCAGCATTTCCTGCAGATTCTTTATCTGTTCCGGCTTTAACTTCACACCCTGTGCCAGCTTTTGAGTTAAAGCTGACAGAACCGGATGTATCTGTGCCACCATTTTACTGTTATCTGCAATTTGCTTCTGAAGCTGGGTAACTCGCGCTTTTAATCCGGGATCGATTCCGACTTCTACTATGGTGTCAGCACCCATGGAGGAACCGAGGGTCTTTACTTCTATCAGATTTGCAGCCGAAACCTTTCCGCCTGTGATAAATCCCTTTTTACCGGTTACGCTGATGCTTGTTCCTGCTGCTACATCGCTGTGAAGAATGGCTTCCGAAGATACATATCCTCCTGCCGTCACCTTGGCATTCTCAATAAATTTGGAGATAACGTTTCCTCCTGCTTTTAAAACGCCCCTGGCCATTCCGTTCATGCCTCTTGCAATGATAATATTTCCATCAGCCTCAAGGTTAGCGCCTTCCACAACACCTTTGACTTCAATATTTCCCTTCGCTTTTATGGAAAAATTAGTACAGACATTCCCGTTTACCTTAACGCTTCCTTCATATTCGATATTTCCTGTGGAGATGTCTACATTTTCCACTTCCAGCACATTTGAGACAAATACTTTTCCTTCCACAAGCATGACATGTCCATCAACGTCTGCAGTCAGGGTTTTTCTGTCCTCAGAAAGCGTAATGTTATGACCGAATCTTAAGGTCGAACGTTTCACATCTCTCGGCCTGATTTTTTCTCCGTAAACTGACACTCCCATTTCTCCCGGATCCTCCGGGAAAAGTCTTGCGAGAACGTCACCCTTGCTGCAGTGACAGATGGTATTTAAATGGAAGAAATCTACGCTTCCGTCCTCATTCAGGGTCGGTCTCGTTTTCAAGTCTGTCTGAAAATAATATTCTATTCTGGCATCTGTCCCCTGTCTGGGCGGTTGTCCCTTAGCCACCACAAAATCGGTACAGTACTGGGGATTTTCAAAAAATTTCTGAATCCGTTCTGTTTGAATTCCATAAACAATTTTTCTAAAAGCCAGGTCATTAAAAAATTCCTGAGCGCTCATTTTTTCTCCATTTAAGGAAGACGGATAGAATCTTGCCGCTACCAGCATTCTGTCCTGGGCGATCAGCAATTTGTAAGTCTCTCTTACTTCAGGAGCAGCGTCCCTGTTCAAAGGGACAACATACTCATCTTTTCCCGAAGATACAGCCTCTATCATTCCCTTATTCAGGGCGGCCGTATCAAACATAATTCCGCAGGAATTCAAATATTCCATTACTTCTTTTATGGTAACCTGCGCCCCTCCGTCTCTCGGTGCCACAAGTTTCAGTGCTGTTCCCGACGGACTGCAGATTAACTGGAAAAAACCATTTTTCATAAACTCACTCCCCGCTGGGAAAATTATGCTGAAAAGATTCCCATATAATTTCCCATCTTAGATTTCATTTTTTGTAACGCACGTGTATGTAATTGAGAAACCCGGGATTCGGAAACCTCAAGCACATTGCTGATTTCTTTTAAAGTCAGATCTTCATAATAATAGAGAAGAATCACTTTCTTTTCCTTTTCTGTTAAAACATCAAGAGCCTGTCCCAAAGCTTCCTTAAGATCTCTCTTTTCAATCACTTCCTCCGGGCCGTCAAACCGATGCTGTGAGTTCTGAACAGACGGCACCTCGCTTCCAGTCTCCATAAACTCATCTAAAGATACCACGCCGGTAATCTTCATCTGAGATTGCCATGAGAGATACTCATCATCAGTGATGCCAAGGCTCTTTGCGATTTCTTCATCTGTTGCAGCCCTTCCTTTTGAAGCCTCTATTTCCTTCATGGCTGCATCAATTTTTTTCTGTTTCTGCCTTATCGTTCTTGGAATCCAGTCCATTTTTCTGATCTGGTCAAGGATTGCTCCTCTGATTCTGAGACTGGCATAAGTTTCGAACTTGACTGATTTCATATTATCATACTTGTCTATGGCATCGATCAGACCGAATACTCCATATCCTACCAGATCATCATATTCAACATTGTATCCCAAATACATACTGAGTCTGCCCGCCACCAGTTTAACAAGAGGTGCATACTCAAGTATGATTTTTTCTCTGATTTCAGGCGATTTATTTATTACGTAATCGTCCCATAGCCTTATTCTGCCCGCTTCGTCCATTCATACCCTCCAATATGACTGCCATACCGCCATATCATGAATTACTCATTCATGAGTTTTCTTCTTTTGCCGGACTTTCCTCTTCCGGATTCGATCCTGATTTTTCTATCACTTCTCCCTCATTTTCCGCTTCCATTCTCTCCTTTTCCATGATCTGATCCATAAAAGAAAGCACTTTCTTCTGAATCAATGACCCCAAGAAATAGAAAAAGAGCATAACACAGAGCAGGATGGCGAGAAGCTCTGTGGTATCGTAATTTCCCCTGAACATCGCAATTGCTGCAATAGCTGCAGCTAAAAGCATCAAAAAGGGCGCAAATAATTTACTTTTTTTCATATTACCTTCTCCGGCTGTCCTATGGAACGAATCACATAATCACCCGTCTTTGGATAAAAAATCACCGTTCTTCCATATGTTTTGCCTGTATCTTCGGCGAGCAAAGGAATATGCATTTCACTCAGTTTCTCTTTGCTTGCCTTCGCATTTCTTTCCCCCACTCGAATGGTATCGCTTTTACTGCTTGAGGCAAACATCTGAGCTCCGCCCGCTATTTTTGCCTCAAGCCGGCTCCTGTTTCCGCCTTTTTTTATGATTGCATCCACCAGATCTTCTATTCCTGTATCAGCGAATTTGGGCCGGTTTGAATTATTTCTGATTTCTGTACTGCTTGGCAGCATAATATGTACAAGACCTCCGATCCCAGTGCCGGGATCTCTGATTGCGATGCCGATGCAGGAGCCAAGTCCAAGCGTAGTCACTGCATCATCGCCGCTGCAAACTGCCAGATCAGCCATTCCTACTTTAATAACTTCACTCATACCCCCAGAATCTCCTTCATTTTACATAACTCCCAATGATGTCAGAATTTTTTCATAAGATTCCATATCAGGTATCAAAATAAAGTAGCCATCCAGGTCAATATCGTCTGAAAACTTTGTCTGCACCAAAAGAATTTTATCTGCAAATAATCCGAACTCCACAGCAGGTACACTTAAGAGTGCCCCTGCCATGTCAATGCCAAGCTGCGGTACAGAAGGATAAATCTTAAGTCCCGTCAAAGAAGATAATGCATTCAGATATGCGCCGGTAATAATGTTACCCACTTCTTTAATGGCTGAGCACTCCATCTCACCGAATTCATGGTTGACAATTTCTTCTTCTGTCACTCCCAGCATTCCGCACATTAGTTTATTGACGAGATGCGCCGCCGAAGCCTTTTTCTGGATGAACATCATGCTGCCCTCAACATCGCCTTCTACCTGAAGATAAATTCCAACCATGATTTCATCTTCTCCGCCGACAATCTCACCCAGTTTGTTAAAATCAAGGAGCTGCACCTGCGGAACTGACATATCCACTTTGCAGTCAATCATCTGTGCCAGCGCTGTGGTGGCATTTCCAGCGCCAATATTTCCAAGTTCCTTTAACACATCATAATATTGATTTGTTAATTCTTCCATACCAAGGTTTTTCATAAAATCTCCTAACTTAAAGCGCGTTTATTTTTCCATTGCCACCATATTCAGATCAAGCAGTGATATCAATTCCCCTTCGTGCTTACCGATTCCAAAAATAAAGTCACTTACACCTTCCTTGCTGTTGTAGGAAACCTTCTCAACAGAATCGGAAGACAGGGTAACAACTTCCCTGACTTCATCCACCATAACACCGATGGTTCCATGCTGCTCCAACTTTAAAATAATGATTCTGGTAGTCTTGGTGATTTCATCCTCCGGGAGTCCCATTTTAAGCCGGATACTCATAACGGGAATAACCTCACCGCGCAGATTGATAACACCTTTCAGATAATTTGCAACCTTAGGTACTCTTGTAATATGCTGCATACGCACGATGTTATCAATATATCTGATGTCAATACCGTACTGTTCTGCACCCAGTTTCGTAACGATATACTGTGCTGTTTCTGCTGTTTCAACTGTATCTGTCAATTTTAACTGCTCCATACTCTCATCCCCCTGTCCTAAATAAGTGCATTGGCATCCAGGATCAATGCTACTTCACCATCACCCAGAATTGTTGCACCGCTGATAATCTTACATTTACTGATATACCTACCAAGGGACTTGATAACGATTTCCTGCTGTCCCATCAGTTCATCTACCACAAGACCTGCCAGCTTTTCACCTTTTTTCACAATGACCACAATCAGATTGTCTTCCGGTGACTTCAGGCTCGCAATATCAAGCTCTTTGCTGAGCCTTATCAGAGGGATTACACTTCCGCGGAGACTAATCACTTCGCTGTTTCCTACCAGCTTGATTTCACTTGGGCTGATGTCCTCAATGGTCTGGATACTTCCCAGAGAAATTGCATATTTCTCTCCTCCGACAATAACCATCAGAGCCTGGATGATTGCCAGTGTCAGAGGCAGTCTGATGATCCAGGTACTTCCTTCTCCCAGCTTTGATTTTACTTCCACTTCACCGCTTAAGGATTCGATCTTGGATTTGACAACGTCAAGTCCCACACCCCTTCCTGACACGTCCGATATCTGTTTTGCAGTGGAGAAGCCGGCGTGGAACAAAAGTCCGATAATATCCTTCTCGGTCATACTCTCGCCCTGTTCCGGTGTAATGACTCCCCGTTCAATCGCTTTTGCCTTAACCGCCTCTGTATCAATTCCGTTACCGTCATCTCTGACTTCAATCACAACATTGTTACCATCCTGATAAGCATCCAGGAATATGGAACCGACTTCCGGCTTTCCTCTCTTCGCACGCACTTCTGCAGATTCCAGTCCATGATCCGCAGAATTACGGAGCAGATGCATCAGAGGATCTCCGATCTCATCCACAACAGTTCTGTCCAGTTCTGTTTCTTCACCGGACATATACAATTCCATCTTTTTATCCAGCTTTTTGGACAACTCCCTGATCATTCTCGGGAACTTGCTCACTACGCTCTCAATGGGAACCATTCTTACCTTCATAACGGATTCATGAAGATTGGTGGTAACACTTTCAAGATATTCGATCTGCTCATTAAAGCCGGCTCCTGTCATTCCTTCCGAACTGGAAGCGGATACCAGAGAGTTTTTGGCGATAATCAGCTCACTGACAAGATTCATCAGTACATCCAGCTTTTCGATATCCACACGCACAGTTCTGTTGACTACGGGTTTTGCAGCCTTCTTTTCATTCTGCTTTGCAGGAGCATTCGACTGTGATACCGCTGCAGGCTTCGTCTCTTCTCTCTTAGCCGGTACATCCTCCTGTCCCTGCTCCTTTACGGGAACGTCCTGTACTTCAAAGACATCACCTGTCACGGATTCTATCTCGGAAACATTTTGTGCCGCCTGAATAATCTGTTCAAGAGGATTGTCAGATACCACGATCAGGCTGAATTCCAGATCAAACTTCTCATCCTCAATATCCTGTGCGGACGGATTACAAACAATAATTTCCGCTTTTTCCTCAACTGCCTTGTATATAAGGAATGCCCTCGCTGCCTTTAATATACAGGTTTCCTGAACCCTTACATCCAGTCCGTATACCTGTTTGCCCTGTTCTCTTGCCACCGCAAACACATGCTTTTCAGGATCTCCGATGGGAATATCCATCCAATGACGCCCTGCATCTTCAGAGGCTTCCTCTTTTTTCTCTTCCGGCTTTTCTTTCTCCGAAGCTTCTTCCTTCTGTCCTTTATTATCATTTAAGAAAGCATTCAACTGATCGATCAGCGGCTTGTTGTCGTTTGTTCCTTCGTCGCTGGTTTCCTGAATATTATTTGTGTATTCCTCGAGTGCATCCAGACACTGAAAAAGAATATCGATCAGATTGGAGTTGGCCTTGATACTGCCGTTCCTGATTTCTGAAAACACATTTTCCATATCATGGGTCAATGTCTGCATACGCTTATATCCCATGGTTCCCGCCATTCCTTTTAAAGAATGAGCGGCACGGAAAATTTCATTGATGGTGTCCGAATCTTCCGGCGACTGTTCCAGATTTAAAATCTGTGCATTCAGATTTTCCAAATGCTCCCTTGTTTCATCAAGGAAAATTCCAAGATACTGATTTACATCCATACTAAATTACCCCCACGTTCTTAATAATTTCGTTTGCAATTTGTGTTAACGGTATTTCCTTATCGGCAAGTCCTGCCATGCTCACACTCCTTGGCATGCCATATACGATACATGTCTCCTCGTCCTGAGCGATTACCGTCACTTTTTTCGCTTTCTTCAGATTACTGATGCCTTCCGTTCCATCCGCTCCCATACCGGTGAGAACCACACATATGACCTCATCATAGATACTGTCCTTCAGAGATTCATACATATAATTGGCACAGGGTCTTACGCCTTCCCGCGGCGGTTCATCTGTGTAATGAATCATCTGTTTTCCTGACATTTTTCGAATGTTCATATGCCTTCCGCCTTTGGCAAGATAAACATGCCCTTTTAAAAGCACATCGCCTTCCGCCGCTTCTTTTACAGAAATCTCACTAAGTGAATCCAATCTTCCTGCCAGTGCTTCCGTAAAACCTGCAGGCATATGCTGCACAATGAGTACCGGTGCATTTAGGTTGGCGGGAAGCTTTGGTATCAGATTCTGTAATGCCTTGGGTCCGCCGGTAGAACTGGCAATCGCCACAATCTTGTCGCCGGCAGAACTTTCTCCTGCTCTCATGATTCTCATACTTTTCACTTTTCCTGTTCATGGTTTACTTGAATCTTCTAATTAGTATACCACAGCGGTCGCTTCTCATGAGTGCAAAGTAATCACTATAACCCTTTTTCCCGTTTTCTGTTTTTTCTTTCTTCCTCAAAAATAAATTTGATAATCTCTTCTCTGTCCAATGTATCGATATTAATATATTTTGCACGATGTTCAAACAATCCCGGCTTCTCTTCCAGTTCCCTGACAGCTATAATCTGGGAGATCAATGTATATTCCTTATCCTTGCCTTCTATCACGAGACGATATTTACAACAGATCAGGCTCTCCGGCTGGTATGCATAATCCCCCACAAACCGGATACCGCCTCCGCTGATATCCACTATGATACTTCTTTTCAGAGGAAGCCCCGGAACCAGATATTTTGATTTCTGCTCAAGTGCCTTCATCTCTTCTTTTTCCAGAACACGGGCATTCATTTCCAGCGCACAACTCAAACGATAATACTCTCTTCTCTGAAATTTTCGCAGGTTGCTGGAAAGCTCAAACAGGAGAATGTACTTGTTATCTGTTTTGTATCTGTCCACCACTTTTGCAAAACACTGATAAAGACCTGCGGGCGTATAAAAGTACAGATCATATTCCGCACCTACAGGAAGCAGAATCAATTTGGATTTCTCCATTGGCATATAAAGCTCCAGTTGTTCTTCGGAAACAATGTCATAAACAGTTGTCTGATATACCCTTTTCTGTTCCTCTTCATCAGCAAATTTCACTCTTCCCGCTGATTGTATCTCTACTTTATTTCCCGGTATCACATATTTTGACAGCATAGTCTTTTCCTCCTTAGACGCTGTATTTCTTTCCATTTACTATATGAGAGAAAAAAGCTGCCATTCCTCTCTTTACCATATTTTTATTCAGTTCTCTGTTCATCAGTTTGGCTGCAATCGCCTCATAGGCAAGTGCCGATTTTGCCGTTGGTGCCTGAATGGATACCGGCATCTGCTGCATCACAGCCTTACTGAGCTGATTGTCCTGGGGGACTACCCCAAGATAGGTGATGGGAAGTTTCAGATACCTTGAAACTACGGCATTCAGTTTGTTAAACAGAGCCTGTCCTTCATTCTGACTGTCTACTTTATTGGCAATCACCTTGACCTGAGACGCCTTCTCGGAAAATCTCGGATGGCGTTTCAGTGCCTTCAACAAAGAATAAGAGTCAGTAATGGAAGTGGGCTCCGGTGTGGTCACCACCAGGATTTCTCCGCTTGCCACAAGAAATTCCAGAACAGCATCCGAAATTCCGGCTCCCGTATCCACAATCACAATATCAGCAATGGCATCCAACTCCGCCAGACTTTGAATGATATAGGTGAGATACTCCCTGCTCAAATTGGACAATCCCGCAATTCCGGAACCGCCCGATATAAAGCCTACCTCCATAGGTCCCCAGGTAATGATCTCCTTGATATTTTTACCCTGATAAATCAAATCACAGAAATTATGCTTTGGAACCGTTCCAAACATAATCTCAATATTGGCAAGGCCAAAATCCGCATCCAGAATAATCACTCTCTGACCCATTTTTCTAAACTGTATGGCCAGATTGATGGCGGTATTTGATTTTCCGACGCCGCCTTTTCCACTGGTGACGGTAATCACTCTTGCCACCGGTCTTGGAATGCTGTTTGCCTTAATAATATTTCTTAACTGTTCTGCCTGATCCATATTTTTCCTCGCTTATTTTTGCTCCGTCAAATATTAGTTTTTTCTGCCACCCAAAAGCTGCTTTACGGTCTTTTGGGGATTAAAGTTTTCAATATCATCAGGTACATTCTGTCCGTAGGTCACATAGGATAAATCGGCACCTGCGTACAGTTTAATATTCAAAAGATTTCCAAGCGTATCTGTTTCATCCAGCTTGGTAAAAATCAGCTTATAATCCGTCATTGCCGAGTAGGCATCCACGATACTGATCAGATCACTGTATTTCGTAGTGGCACTGAGCACAAGGAACACTTCCTTTTCAGCCAGCCCATCCGCAGAATGTACAAAATCTTTCATGGTTTCCTTCTGTGCCTCGTTGTGATGGGAATGACCTGCCGTATCCACCAGCACGTAATCATAATCTTTAAAATCTACAAGGGCCTGTCCCACTTCCTCCGTGGTATAAATAACTCTGAATGGCACTTCCAGGATATTTGCATAAGTACGCAGCTGTTCCGCCGCTGCGATCCGGTAAGTGTCAGCAGTAAGGAGCGCTACCTTTTTCCCCTCATCCACACTGAATTTGGAAGTGATCTTCGCTATGGTAGTGGTTTTCCCCACACCTGTGGGACCGACAAAAAAGAGGATCTTGGGTCCCTTCTGTGCAGGGGTGATCTCACTTGGCTTTCCGAATTTCAGGATCATCTTCTGATAAACATTAGCCAGGGCATAATCAAAAGGCATGCCTGGTTTGTTCATTTTTTCCATCTCATCAATGATCTGATTGGCATACTTTTCATTCACTTCATTTTCCAGCATAGTATTATAAAGAAGCTTCATGAACCGTTCCAGTTCTCCCTCTTCTTTATTCTCTGCCGGCTCTTTTTCTCTCTCCTTCTCCTCCTCAGGCTTTTGAAGCTGCTGTTCCAAGAGGATATGAAGATTGTCCAGTTTTTCTTCAATCGCACTGTTCTCGGCTCTGACCGCCTCCTCAGAAGCGATGGCATCCACCAGGGAGCGTTTCATTTCCTGCTTCGGCTCCTCCTTTTTAACCGGAGTCGGAATGCGCTGCTCGCTCTCTTCCTCCAAAGCCACTGTGACCTCTGTAAGCTGAGGTTTTAAAAAGCTGAAAAGACCTTTCCGCTTTACACTCCGCACATTCATGATCACCACATTATTGCCGAGTTCTTTTTTGGCAGTTTCCACTGCCTCGTATTCCGATTTTCCCTGAAATTTCTTGATTATCATGCTGTCACCATTCCTACAGACTGTAATTCAACATTGTTTTCTATCTCATTGTACGATACGACAATTAAGTCCTTAAAATAATCCTCTGTAAGCCGCTTAAAGTACATTCTCACAATCGGAGACGTAATAATGATAGGGTTTTTACCCAGATTTTCCAGCTTCGCAATCTCTGTTTCCACTGATTTCATAATGGCCTTTGTTTTCTCCGGATCCAGTGTCAGATAAGCACCGTTCTCCGTCTGCTTTACACTGGCCATAATTTCCTGCTCAAGCTTCGGGTCCAGTGTCACCACACTTGTAGTCTCATTTGTCGGGAAAAATTTATTGGAAATGGCACGTTTTAAGCTCTGCCTTACATATTCCGTCAAAATATCCGTATCCCTTGTTGAGGAAGCGTAATCTGCCAGGGTTTCAAAAATTGTCAGGAGATCTCTGATGGAGATGCCCTCCTTAAGCAGATTTTGCAGTACCTTCTGTATCTCCCCGAGAGAAAGAAGCTTGGGAGTCAATTCCTCCACCAGCGAAGGATTGGACTCTTTCAAGTTATTTACAAGGTTCTGTACATCCTGCCTTGTGAGCAGTTCGGCGATATGCTGTCTGATAATTTCCGTCAAATGGGTTGCAATGATGGAAGGAGGATCCACCACTGTATATCCAAGACTCTCCGCTCTCTCCCTCTGTCCTTCCGTAATCCAGATAGCCGGCAGATGAAAGGATGGCTCAAATGTGGGAATACCCGTGATCTCCTCTTCCACATACCCGGGATTCATTGCCATATAGTGATCAAAAAGGATTTCCCCCTCACTGACCTGTATTCCTTTTATTTTAATGATATACTGGTTGGGATTCAGCTGTATATTGTCACGAAGTCTGATGATCGGCACAACCGTACCGAGTTCCAGTGCAATCTGGCGCCTGATCATAACCACACGGTCAAGAAGGTCACCGCCCTGGTTCACATCGGCAAGAGGAATAATACCGTAACCGAATTCCAGCTCGATGGGATCCACCTGAAGCAGGCTGTTTACATTTTCCGGCTGCCTGATCTCCTCTGCGGCAGCTTCCTCCTGATCCACTTCGCTCTCAATCTGCGCTGTCTCAATTTCTCCTGCGATCACTCTTCCGCAGACGATCATCAAAAGCCCCAGTGTCAAAAAGATCAATGTAGGAAAAGGCGTCAGGATACCAAGTGCCGCTATAATAGTACCTACAATATAAAGGGCTTTTGGCACTCCGAAAATCTGCCTGATCAGCACTGCGCCAAAATCTGCATCCTTGGAGCCCTTCGTCACAAGGACACCGGTAGACAGTGAAATCAAAAGAGAGGGAATCTGGCTTACCAAACCATCACCTATGGTTAATATCGCATAAGTATTCAATGCTGTGGAAAAATCAAGTCCCCGCCTCAAGACTCCCATGGCAATACCGCCCACAATGTTTACGGCTGTAATGATCAGACCGGCAGTGGCATCTCCCTTTACATACTTTACGGCACCATCCATGGATCCGAAGAAGCTTGCCTCCTCCTGAATCTTATCTCTTCGCCTCTTGGCCTCTGCATCATTGATGGCTCCTGTATTTAAATCGGCATCGATAGCCATCTGCTTTCCGGGCATGGCATCCAGTGTAAATCTCGCCGTTACTTCTGCCACTCTCTCGGAACCTTTGTTGATGATCATAAACTGCACAAGGATCAGAATGATAAATACAATGGCACCTACGATCAGATCGCCTCCACCCACATAATTGCCAAAGGTCTGCACCACATCACCCGGATCTCCCGTTGTCAGGATCAATCTGGTGGATGAGATGTTCAGGGCAATTCTGAAAATGGTAGTGAACAAAAGGATGGTGGGATAGAAGGACATATCCAGCACCTCCTTCGCAAACATGGAAGTAAAAAGAATCGTAAAACCAAGTGCAATATTACATGCCAGAAGAATGTCAAGAAGCCAGCTGGGGATGGGGATGATCATCATGGCAAATGCTGCCACCAGATATGCTGCGACTGCCATATCCTGTTTCTTCATCAATCCATCTCCTTTCTGCCTTTATCTTCAGACTCTGCCTTTTAAATGATAAACGAAAGCAAGGACTTCTGCTACCGCCTGGTACAATTCCGGAGGCACCAGACCTCCGATATCCACATTGGCATAAAGCATTCTCGCCAATGGTTTATTTTCAACGATTTCAACGTTATTTTCTCTTGCTATTTCCTTAATTTTCTGTGCCAGATAATCCTCGCCCTTGGCAAGAACATAAGGGGCATCATACTTATCAGGATCATATTTAATGGCCACCGCATAATGAGTAGGGTTTGTGATGACAACATCCGCTTCCGGAAGCTGCTGCATCATTCGTCTTCTGGACGCCTCCTGCATACGCTGTCGTTGTTTTCCTTTGATCTGGGGATCTCCTTCCTGATTCTTGTACTCATCCTTCACTTCCTGCTTGGTCATTTTCATATCTTCCTTAAACTTATGCTTCTGATAAGCAAAGTCAAGAAATGCTATGATCATATAAACCGCCGAAATACGGATTCCCAGATCTGTCACCGTCTCTCCGATCAGACCGATGGCCTGATTTAAGCCGATATCATATAACAAAAAAATTTCACTGATTTTGTCTTTCAAAAAAGAATAGGCCACATAAACTATAATGCCAATCTTGGCAATGGATTTCAAAAGCTCCATCAGGGAATTGGCGGAAAAAATCCTTTTAAATCCCGAGATGGGATTCAGCTTATTGAATTTAGGCTGCAACGGTTTCCCGGTAGGTTTCCACTTCACCTGTACGACATCACACACAATTGCCACGATCACACCGACCACAAGGATAGGCGCAATCACAAGCAGCATCCGCAGCATCATGCTTTTGATCAGAGTGGTAATGGCCGCCACGGGAATTTTTCCGCCGTACATCTGTATCACATCCGGAATCTGTGTGTAAACCCCTGAAAAGCACTGGGTCAGACTGATTCCCATGTTTCCCACATAGATCTTCATCAGAAGAAACAATGCGAGAAGACCGAATGCGTTGGCAATTTCCTTGCTTTTGGCAACCTGTCCTTCTTTTCTGGCATCCTCAAGCTTTTTGGCTGTAGGGTCCTCGGTCTTTTCGCCCCCGGGACCTTCCTTTGCAAAAAACTGCAGATTATACTCTAAAATCATAGTTTCCTTCCATTCTATGTACTGCTCATCACTTTTACAAAGCTGACCACCATGTGCTTCATCTGGTCATAGATAAAGCTTGCAGCATCCGGGAGCATGGCCGTTGTTACAAACAGCACACAAAGCCCCACCAGCACCTTCATCTGGATACCCACCGCAAACATATTCAGCTGCGGAGATACCTTGGCCAAAATACCAAGAACTGCATTCAGAATCAGCATCACTGCAAAAATAGGAAGACAGATTCGAAACCCTATGACGATATAATTCGACATAAATTCTATCAGTGACTGAAGAAGTGATTCACTGTTTATGACAGCTCCGTTTACCGGAATCAGAATAAAGGTTTCGGAAAGTGCCTTGAGCAGATACCGGTGCATACCCGAGATTGTAAGCAGCAAAAGTACCATATAATTATAATAAACACCTGTGATGGTCGTCTGCTGTTTTGTGGCAGGATCAAAAAGGCTCACCATGGAAAGACCCATTTCCATATCCGCAATCTGTCCGGCAAAAGCTACAATCGCTGTACACAAATTAGCCCCAAAACCGATCAGCAGTCCCGTCACCGCTTCCTTCATCACAATAACGGAATAACCAATCAGTGTATCATAAACAATTTCCGGTCTCGGCGCTGCATGATACATCAAAAGGGAAATAAAAAAGCTAAGTCCTATTCTCACATTCCTGGGCGTATTGCTCATGCTGAAGGAAGGGGCAATATAAACAAAACAGGTAATCCGCACAAAGATCAATAAAAAATATTCCAGATCCGCATAAGTGAATGTGTAATCTATCATAGCCGCTACCTGGTATACAGACTAAAGTTAGACCATAGTCTGTTCATAAACTCCGTTATCTGTGTCAGCACCCAGTTTCCCAGCAGGATCAAGGTAAGGAACACGGCAATGATCTTTGGCACAAAGGTAAGCGTCTGCTCCTGAATGGAAGTCACTGTCTGAAAAATACTGATTATCAGACCAACGATCAGGGACACCAGAAGAATCGGTGCCGATACCTTAATAATAAGAAATAATGCATCACTGGCAATGGCCGTCACGTCACTAACTGTCATTTGTTATTCATTCCTTTCTTCTCAAGAAAGTGCCTGCACTCATACGAATTCTCAGTGAAACGTTCTGATCAGTTCCACAATGATCAGATTCCAGCCGTCTGCAAGTACGAACAACAGTATCTTGAAGGGCATGGAAATGGTTGTGGGCGGAAGCATCATCATACCCATGCTCATCAGGGCGGATGCCACCACCATATCTATCACGATAAATGGTATATAAATCAAAAAGCCGATAATAAATGCCTGCCTGAGCTCTCCCACCATAAAGCTGGGAATCAGGACAGTCAGGGGAATATCATCAAGGGCACCGCTCTCCCACTCTTCACCGGCGATGTCCATAAAGACCATCACGTCCTCCTTCTGAGTCTGCTTGTACATAAACTCACGAAGGGGCTGGACACCTCTCTCAAAAAACTCCTGCTGATCGATTTCTCCCTGTTCCATAGGAACAATGGCTTCCTCATAAATCTGCGTCATATATGGGCGCATTACAAAAAAGGTCAAAAACAAAGCTAACCCAATCAGCACCTGATTTGGCGGAGCTGTTTGGGTATTTAATGCTGCCCTTGTAAAATGCAGCACGATTATGATCCTGGTAAATGAGGTAAGCATGATCAGCAACGTGGGTGCCAGCGCGATCAGCGTCAATGTGATCAGAATGCGCAGCGTACCGTTTATCTGCCCGTTACCGTTATCATAGGTTACCGTAACCGTATTTGCTATATTCAATTCTGCAAGATCATCCGCATCCTGCGCAGACCCCGGCTCCGTAATATTGGTTCTCTCATCCGTGGTCCCTGTCAGATTCGAATCCACTTCTGTTGCCGATGCATTCATGCCGGGCATGATACACAATATGCCCGCCATGATCAGCAGGCATATTATCTTACTTATTCTCTTTACGGCAAATTTCTTCTTTGTGCTGCCCAATTTTCAGTCATCCTCTTTTGCATTCTGTTTCTTCAGTTTTTCAAGAATACTTTTAAAATCCGGATTTTGCGTATTATGTTCCTTCAGCGTCGTCACTTCATCCTCTGTCAGTTCCGTCAGCATATGTATTTCATCTTTTCCAACCGCAATGACAAGATACTTTTTACCCGCCCGCACAATCTGCAGGAATTTGTTTCCTGTAATACGCAGGGTTTCCACTACCTCAAGATTGCCGGAAAGGGTTCTGCCCTTCTGGTAATTGGCAATCCATCTGGTGGTCACCCAAGTAATTCCCAGAACAAATACAAACAGTATCAAAACGGTAAGGAACTGAAGATAACTGTCAGTTCGACCCGTACCTGTCAGCAGCATATCAGCCTACAACCTTCTTAACCGCTTCCAGAACACGATCAGGCTGGAAGGGTTTTACAATAAAATCTTTTGCACCTGCCTGAATGGATTCAATTACCATAGCCTGCTGACCCATAGCTGAACACATGATAACTTTAGCATTAGGATCTGCTGCCTTAATGTTCTTCAGAGCCTGAATACCATCAACCTCAGGCATCGTGATATCCATGAGTACCAGATCGGGTTTTACCTCATTGTACTTCTCCAATGCTTTTGCACCATTTTCTGCTTCTCCTGTAACATTATACCCGTTCTTGGTAAGAATGTCCTTGATCATCATACGCATAAATGCTGCATCATCCACAACTAAAATATTTTTTGTCATCTCTCTTCTCCTATACTTTTACTTTATGATTTCTGTTACACGAACGCCGAAACTTTCTTCAATCACAACTACTTCGCCCTTGGCAACAAACTTTCCGTTTACCAAAACATCTATCGGTTCACCGGCTATCTTATCCAGTTCAATAATCGTACCCGGTGCGAAATCAAGAATTTCCGCAATGGATTTTTTGGTCCTGCCAAGCTCCACGGTAACCTCAAGAGGCACATCCATGATCAAACCGATATTTTCCTGTCCGGCTACCACATTTCCTGTTCCTGAAAAACTCTGGAACTGTGCTGGCTGTATATTCATATTCTGCATATCCGGTTGCGGCATTCCATAGCCCGGCTGCATTCCCATCTGTGGCATTCCGTAACCCGGCTGCATTCCCATCTGTGGCATTCCATAACCCGGCTGCATTCCCATCTGTGGCATTCCGTAACCCGGCTGCATTCCCATCTGACTGTTCATCTGAGACATATCCGGCTGAGGTGCCGATTCCACAACAGGCGGAATATAGGGTTCCGGTTCTCTCTCCTGCACCGGTTCCGGTTCGGGCGCTTGTGAGGAGATAAAGGTCTCATACAGGCTCTTTGCAAACTCAATTGGATATAGCTGCATGATCGTGCTGTCCACCAGATCATCAATCTGCATTCGGAACGAAATCTTTACAAAAGTTCCTGAAAGGAAATCTGCGATATCGCTTCCCTGCCTGAACTCCTGCAGATCAACAAGACTGGCTTTCGGAGGACTGATATCAATCATCTTTCCAAGCATGGTTGACATGGAGGTTGCTGCCGATCCCATCATCTGATTCATGGCCTCGGAAATTGCACTCAAATGCAGTTCTCCAAGCTCTCCCTCCGTGTTGCTTCCGTCGCCCCCCATCATCAGGTCAGTGATCACTTTAACATCCTGTTCCTTGAGAACCATGATATTGGATCCATCAAGTCCTGCCGTATATCTGATCTGAATAAAAACACACGGCTTCTGATAATCTCCAATTACCGTATCCCAGTTTGCCAATGTGACAACAGGAGTCGTAATATTCACTTTTCTGTTAACCAGAGAATACAAAGTCGTTGCCGAGGAACCCATGCTGATATTGGCAATTTCACCTATGGCATCCTTCTCTGTGTCTGTCAGCAGGCTTTCATCTATCACGTCAGAGACACCTGACACAGGCTCCTGCGTATCTGTTGTTCCTGCACTGCCTGAATCTCCGGAGAGATCCATGCCGCTGAGTAGTGCATTTATTTCATCCTGCGATAATATTCCATCCATTTCTCACTACTCCTCCTCTCTGATCACACTGGTTATCCGAACCGCATATTTATCCTGACTGGAACCCGGTAACGCAGTAAATTTTCTGATATTTCCAACATATACATCCATTTCCGAGGAAACTCCCGTTCCCAGCCGGATGATATCGCCCGGCTGCAGATTGATAAAATCATTGACCGATACCTGGCTTTTGCCAAGCACAGCCTTCACAGGTATGTCAATTCTCCTGATCAATGTTTCAATATGTTCGCCATAATTCTGGCTGTCATTTTTCTGCATGGTAGAAAACCAATACTTGGTATTCAGTTTATCCATCACATCTTCCAGGGTAAAGAAAGGAAGACAAATATTCATATGACCTTCCACATCACCGATTTTCACATTCATGGTGACGATAGCGATCATGTCACTGGGCGCAATTACCTGAGCAAACTGTGCATTCGTTTCAATCCGCTCCATCACAGGATTGATATCCACCACATTCTTCCAGGGTTCCCTCATTAATTGCATACAAATGACCATCAGCTTTTCCAGAATCGTCATCTCTATTTCCGAAAAATCCCTGTTCTTTTCAAGCGGGACTCCCGGTCCGCCAAGCATTCTGTCTATCATGGCAAATCCCAGATTCGCCGCCATTTCTATAATAATATTACCATTTAACGGAACAAAGTCCACAATTCCCAAAATCACAGGATTGGACAGAGCATTGGTAAATTCCGAAAAGGTCACTGTCTCAGAACTGCTGACAGTTACCTGTATATTCTTTCTTAAATAGACCGGAAGATTTGTGGAAATCAATCTTCCATAGTGTTCATAGATAATCTCCAGTGTACGCAGATGTTCTTTGGAAAACTTCGCAGGTCTTTTAAAATCATAATCCTTAACCTGCTTTTCTCCGGTTTCCTGCATCTGCTCCACATCCAGTTCACCGGTACTGAGGGCCGCAAGCAGATTATCAATTTCATTTTGGGACAGTACCTCACCCACAGAAGTTCACCTCCTTCATTTATGTCTGATTCCAAAACCGTTTACTGTATGAGAATACTGCTGAAGGTTACGTCATAAATAAACTGGGAATCAAACATGGCCTGAACTCTCTGAAGGATTTCTTCCTCAATCGCATGTGAATTCTCACGTGCCTCATCTGCAGTATGCTGAGATACCGCATCGTTGATCTCACCCTTGATCAGACTCTCTCTGGCAGACAAGTCCCCGTAGGTCTTGTAATCCTTATCTTTGGAATTCATGGAAAGAGTGACGGAAAGCATCGCATAATGCTCTTTCTCATCATTTTCCCCTTTCTTTAAGGGAACTGTCAGATCCGTAATATCATAAGTGACTACATCTGCCATGGAAACGGTCACTTCCTGCTTTTCTTCCTCCGTTTGTCCGCCAAGATCAAGATTGATGGCTGCGGCAATATCTGTCACCAATGCCGCTGTTTTTCTGTTGGTTCCCGAAACACTGAGCAGCGTAATGGACGAAAGCACAATATTTACGACCAACAGTGCAAGAATTACAATCGAAATCAAATTTTTTTTCATTTTCTGTTTCCTTCTCTTAAATCTTAATATGAACTCAGCGAATTGTAAATCCGAATCTCAACTCTTCTGTTCTTCGCTCTTCCTTCAGCCGTCGAATTGTCTGCAATCGGAACATATTCACCCATTCCCGAATGTTTAATGTTGACCGGGTCTAAAGTCGTGTTTTCAATCAGATAATAAAATACGGAAAGAGCACGACCCGCACTCAGTTCATCATTATTGGAATACTTTTCTCCGGACATGGGAACATTGTCCGTATGTCCTTCTATTTCAATGGTTCCGGCAGCATGTCTCTGAAGTATAATCCCCACCTGATTTAAAATGGGCAGTGCCTCATCCTTCAGCTGAACACTTCCAGAATCAAACAAAATGGCACCGTTTAAGGTAAGCTGCACGTATTGAGCCGTAAATTCGATATCGATCTCTTTATCAAGATTTCTTTCTTCCAGAGCTTCTTCCACCTTCTCCGCAAGTTCTTCCGACTCCTGCAGCTTTGCCTCCTCAAGCATTTCTTCGGCCGATTTAAGATCCTCCGGAATGGTTTCCCCTTCCTCATCTCGTCCGGTACTGTTTATGTAATCATCCAGTTCGTTTAACTGGCTGACACCATTGCTGATCAGAATACCATCTCCAATCGCCGTGGCACCTGCCGAGAAAATACTGAACGTCTGGTTAAAAGAAGCTGCCAGAAGTTCAAATTTCTGAGCATCCATGGTCGACATGGAAAACAGCATAACAAAGAAGCAAAGCAAAAGATTCATCAGATCGGCGAAGGTGGCCTGCCAGGCCGGGGCCCCCTTGGGCGGTTCATCCGGCTTACATTTAGCCATTCTCCTCACCTCCATCACTGTCACCCTGTGTAATTCTTTCACCGGGTGAAAGGAACGACTTCAGCTTCTCTTCTATCACTCGGGGGTTTTCTCCTGCCTGAATCGACAAAAGCCCCTCAATCATAATTTCCTTCATCATCATTTCAGCGGCATTGTTTGACTTTAATTTGCCCGCCACGGGTGCACAGATCCAGTTGGCAAGAAGAGAGCCATACAAAGTAGTAATCAGTGCAACTGCCATACTGGGACCCAGACTGGAAGGGTCTGACATTTCATACAACATGTTAACCAGACCGATCAGGGTACCGATCATACCCCAGGCAGGTCCCATGGCGCCAAGGTCTTCCCAAAACGCGATTTTATTCTTGTGCCTGTCCTCCAAACTGATCAGTTCTGTCTCCATAATTCCTCTGACAAGATCGGGATCAGTGCCGTCAACGATCAGAAGGATACCTTTTTTCATGAAATCATCGTCCAGATCTCCCGCTGCCTCCTCCAAAGAAAGAAGACCTTCCTTACGGGCTATATTCGACAGATCAATAATTTTCTGGATAATGGACCGCGCATCCCATACAGGTGCTTTAAAAATCAGGGTAAAACTCTTAAGGCCGCCAATATAATCCTTCATGGTCTTGGATGCCATAACAGAGAAGAATGCACCACCAAAGGTAATAATTGCCGATGCCGGATCGACATAACGGCCTATATTTTCAACTCCGGCATTCATAAGAATGCCGTAAAAGCACATACCAAAGCATAAAAGCAAGCCCAAAATAGACGCTAAATCCACAACTTACACCCATTTTTGCGTTAATTTGCAAAAATATCCTTTCTATACAATTTTACAAGATTTTTCACTTCTTGTCTACTTTCTTTTACAATTATTTTTCTGCCCGTGGTAAAGGTAATGACCGTGTCCGGCGTTTCCTCCACAAGCTCCATCAAATCAGGATTTATCAGCACTTTTGACCCGTTTATCTTTGTCACTTCTATCATAAAATGCCCTCCTTATGCTTAATTTGGCAGATTAGGAATAAAACACCTAAAGGGAACCGGATAAACCGGTACCCTTTCCCGCCTATTTATAAGCATTGTTATTATCTCTTCAGATTCGTCAATTCCTCAAGAAGTGTATCGGAAACAGTGATAATACGGCTGTTTGCCTGGAACCCTCTCTGGGTTGTGATCATTTCCGTAAACTCGGCGGAAAGATCCACATTACTCATTTCCAGAACGCCTGTATTCATATAACCGCCGCCTGCAGTGATATCGGTTCCGATTCCGTCAAAATCACCGGAGTTCTGGGTTGCAGAATACAGATTATCACCTTCCTTGGCAAGTCCCGATGCATTGGCAAAGGTTGCCACTGCGATCTGTCCCATCAATCTTGACTGTCCGTTATCGTAGGTTGCGTAGATCATACCGTCCTTCTGGATATCGATACCGCTCATCTCGCCCACCTTACGTCCTGCATAGTTTCCATCGGAGTCTCCGCGGATGGGAGCGATGGTAGAAGAACCGTTGTTGTTGACGTTGGATATTGTAGAAAAGTCAATGGTGATATCGGAAAAGCTGGGGAAAGTCGTGTCATCAAAGTGAAGTGTAATTGCCTTGTTTCCCTCTGTATTACCCACCTGCTTAAACTTACCATTCTCCGTAGAAAACTCCAATGCTGCTTTATCAAGCGTTGTTGTTCCCTCTCTCAGATCTGCCTTACCTGCTACCATTACGCTCTTACCATTGGAATCCAGAATATCATCAAGCTGGACATAATATTTTCCGTCATCTTTTGTAGCATCCGCATCATGAACACTGAGCTTCGCGGTATACTTATATCCCAGATTATCATAAAACTCCAGATTCATGATCTTACCTGAGGTGCTGTTTACATTGGTATCGTTCTTGTCGAGAATACCGGTGATTCTCGCTGCGGTTGTTGCTTCCGGAGGATAAGTAAGATTCTCCTCTGTCATAATGCGCAGAGCGGACACCGTATCCTGCTTGATGGCACTTGGGTTGTTGGGGTCCACCTGCCAGCCCATCACATTGTATCCGGTGCTTGTCATGGCAAGGTTGCCGGCGCCATCCACATAGAAAGAGCCGTCTCTTGTAAAGAATTTATCCATGCCGTTGCTGACAATGAAGAATGCATCTCCCGTGATCATGATATCAAAGGGATCATTGGTTGTCTGAGATGCCCCCTGGGTAGTGATGGCAGTCTTGATCGCACTTGTCTTGGAACCAAGACCGATCTGTCTGGCATTCACACCACCTACACCTGTGGTGGTGTTGGCTCCTGATGCAGACTGGGTTGTCTGATACATCAGATCACTGAATGTCATAGACTGTGATTTATATGCTGTAGTGTTTACGTTTGCAATGTTGTTACCGATAACGTCCATTCTGGTCTGGTGTGTCTTTAAGCCTGCTACACCAGAGTATAATGATCTCATCATAATGAAATGACCTCCTTAAAGTTCTTCGCCGTTTGCTCCTTCTGTCGGTCGGGAACAATAGCCTCCGTAAGGTCCGGCTATGCGATTACGGCTCCGTCAATATTTGTAAATACATTTTCCGCTGTGTCCTGCTGATTCATGGCTGTCACCACCGTGTGATTGGGAATATTCACGATAAATGCCAGTCCGTCAACAAGTACCAGTGATTCTCTGATTCCCTTCTGCTGTGCTCTCACAGTACCTTCATTTAAGCGATCCATCTGTCCCTTCGTCAGCTCAATGTTCCGGTCTGCCAGTCTTCCCTGTGCATGCTTGGAAAATTTTACCTCACCGGTATCACTTTGCTGATCCAAAATCTCCCGAAAGGATAACCCTTCCGCGGTTTTATTCTGCACGGTTATTTTGTTCTGACTAAGGTACTGATCCTGAAGCTGTTCAATGGAAAGGAATCCACTATTTTGCACTTTCATATGCTGCTCCTCCCTGAGTCTTTGCTTCTATGCATCCTGCTTAAGCTTCCGTTCCGACACTTTCTTCTGTAGCTGCCTCTTCAGCACCCTCTATCTTATCGATCTCTTCGCTCTCATCTGATTTCTCTGCACTGTCTGTCTCCTGCGCCTTATTATTTTCCTCAGCTTCTGCTTCCAGCTGTGCGATTCTTGCCACATACTGCTGAAGCTTTTCCACATCTGCTTTAGAGATAAAAGACTGCTGGTAGGCTGTCATGCTGTTATAACCCTGCTGAAGAATGGAAACAGCCTCCTTATCGGATAAGGTAAGTTCTTCATAAAGTGGAAGTTCTTCCATTGCGCCTGCAAAGGTTACTGCTAAATCGTAAGCGTCCTGGTAGGTTTCATCTACAACTGCCACCACGTCATCCGCGGAATAAAGGGTTCCGTCGATGGAAACATAAGCTTTGTTGTTCTCATATGTAACATATTCCACCATACCCTGTACCTGTTTCGTCTCTCCGTTGCTGTTTGTGGTCTCTACATTCACCAGCTTTCCTACCATGGAAGATGCTCTGGAAAGTTCCATACTGGCTGCCATATTCTGCATCTGCTCTACCTGGGAGAAGGTTGCATACTGTGAAATATATTCCGTATTTGAAGTAGGTTCCAAAGGATCCTGATATTTCATCTGCGCTACCAGAAGCTGTAAAAAAGCATCCTTATCCATCCCGTTATTTCCTGAAGCCTTCTGCACGGAAGACTGGGATGCGGTTTCCTGTATTTGTCCGTCTTTTACAACTGCTCCTACTGACATTTTTTCTCCTTTCTGCACATTATGCCTTTCATTTTATTATGCGGTAAAATCTACCGTTCCTCCGTTTGCTTTCATCATCTGTGCCGATAAAAGTTCTTCGTCACTGGCTTCCTCTTCAAAGCCTTCCTCAAGAGCATTCAAATTAATTCTTCTTGGGGACTTCTTGTTTCCCTGATAGGAACTTCCGTTTTCTCTTTCCTGTCCCTGCCAGAGATTGCTTTCAAATGCGTGACTCTCCACTGTCACTTCAACCGCTTCCACCTTAATTCCCTGTTCTTTCAAAGAATCCTTGAGAAGAGCGATCTGGCTTTCCACGGCTGCTTTTACCGTTTCATTCTGTACCTGGAACTGTGCCGTTACCTCTCCTCCTTTGGAAACAAGATGAATTTTTAATGTTCCCAGGCTCGCGGGATGTAACTGCATTTCCAGCTGATCCATCTCCGGTTTTAACTGAATCTTCATGTAATCAAGAATCTGATCCATGATCTCCTGACTGCTTCTGAAATCGGATGAAGTTACTTGTTCAAAAGTGACCACCGCATTTTGTGGCTGATCCTTTTGTAAGGATGTAAGCAGCGGGCTTTCACTTTCCGGATTTTGTCCGTCCTTTCCTGCCTGTGCATGGTCTTCTTTTCCGGATGAAGAATCTCCTTCCTCCGTCTTCTTTTGATACACTGCTTCTGCCTGGATTGTATTGCCCTTTTCGTCTGTGGTCAATTTTACTGACCGGTTGTCATCCGTAACGGTAATACTGATTTTTTCCGTTTTTCCATTTTCGGCAGACATTTCCTCCGACTGGGCTTCCTTATCCGCAACAGAGATTTCTTCACCGGGCACTTCTTTCAGCTTAGCAAGCATCTGGTCAAGCTCTTCCGGATCTATGGAAAATTCTTCCGAAAGATTCTGTCTGATACCCTCAAGGCTCTGAAGAAGATTTTGCACTTTTCCATACAGACCCTCGTCAGTCAGAAGGGAAAGGTTATCCGTCTCCCCTGAAAGACTCACCACAAGCTTTGTCATTTGATCAGGGTCAAGAATCGCGCTGATACTAAGTCCAAGTTCCTCCATGGCATCCAGTACTTCCTCTTCACTTATGTCAAGTGCCTGTGCCACTTCAGAAATGACTTCATTACCCGCATCCGTCACTTCCTGCTGCCTTTGCGTATCCAGTCCGGGTTCCTCAGGCTTTACTTCAGAGTTTTTTTCTTCCCGTTTCAAAGCATCCTTCCGGGGATGTGACTGATTTACCTTTTCCTTTTGAAAGTCATTGCTTTCACCGGTTTTGATCTTTTCTCCGGACACTCTGCTTTCAGAAAAGAAATCTTTGTCACCGTAAGACGCTTTGCTCATGGCATTTTCAAACTCTCCTGTGCCTGTAGACCTGACTGAAGCTCCCGCCTTCCGGCTTCCGGTAAAATTCAGCAGTGAACCTACATCTTTTACAGGTGCTCCTGTCATTTGCATTCCTCCATTCTATAAGTCGCGCGGACTATTTTTCAAGGTACATTTATATATCGTCAAAAAAATGAGATATCTTAAGATTCCGGATCCATAATTTTGGTCAATCTGGAAGCAATTTCAGGATCCATCACTCCCAGTATTTTTCCTCTGTCTTCGGCTTCCATCACATTAAGGATTCTCGCGGCAAGGTCAAGATTGTCTGTCATTGCCTCAAAGATTGCTGCAGCTTCCTTTGGTTTCATGGCGGAATATGCCTTGGCATAATCCTTGATCTCATCCGATTCCTCTATCTGCTGAATCACCTGCTTATAAAGATACTCCGCAGTGGCCGGGTCCATTTCCTCATAATACTTTTTATATTCCTCGATACCGGGTCCTTTTTCGGAGTAAACCACCTCTTCATAAAATTCCGTTTTGATTCTCTGGAATTCCACCTGACTGTCCTCAAAGGTCTTAAGCCTCTCCACTTCCGCCTTCAGCTGTGCCACTTCATCCGTGCTGGTGCTTTCCGCTGACTGGGCGCGCTCCAGTTCAAGCTCCAGCTCCTTTATATAGGCAACGGCATCCTTTAAATTGTCATATCCCCCATAGGATTCGCTCGTCTCCTCATCCACGGCTACATCCGTGTTTGCCGGCAGAATCAGATTCAGCACAGGGACATCCTTCAAAATAGGCGTCAGCACATTGCTGCCAAAGCCCCCGAAATCGAGCTTAACGATCAGGCAGAGAATGGCCACCCAGATCAGAACAATCACAAACGTGACAGCAAAAACAGAGCCGGAGCTTTCCTCCTCTCCCTCGGAAAGCTCTGCCTCCTTGCTCGCAATTTCTTTTGCCCGCTGCTTTGCCAGCTTTTTCTGTTCTTTCTGTTCATTTTTCAGTTTCTTTTTTTCTTCCTTCAAACGCTTCTTTTCAAGTTTTGCGTCTTCCGGGCTTAATTCCTCATCAAGTGGCATACTGTTTTCTCCATTTTTTCAAAATCAGATCCGGTTTTTCTGACCGTAAGTATAACTTACCAGTTCATCAATTTCTTTTGATTCCTTCGCGTTTTCTTCCCTTACAAATTCCTCAAAAGCCTTTTCTTTCAGCCTCTCCTGGGTCTTCTTTTCCTGCATGGCATTCTGAAGCTTCTGCCTTGCATCCTCGAGCTGTGCCTGTGCCGTGATAACCGCCTTTTTCTGTGCCGTGATATATTCCTTCATTCTCTCAATGGCGTTTCGATTATCCAGAATATCCCGCACATTCAGACTGCTCTCCTGCAGCTTTCTTCCCTGCTGCTCGTAAAAAGCTTTTCTTTCCGTAAGACCTTTCAGTTTTTCTTCCTCTTCATTCAGATGCTGACGTGCCCTGGCAAATTCATTTCTTGCCTGAGATTCCATCTTTTCTTTGATATTCAGGATACTCTGCATCCGATATACAAATTTAGCCATATGCTATCCTGCTATTCTTCAAAAATACCCTTCATCATTTCCACAGTTTCATCAAAGGTAAATTTGTCATTCACATCCTGTAAAAGAAAGTGATTGACTGCCTGTATCCTGCTGATGGCATAATCAATCTCGGGATTGCTACCCGCCTTATAAGCGCCGATATTGATCAGATCCTCCGCCTCATTGTAGGTAGCCATCACATTTTTCATTTTACCCGCCAGCTGCTTGTGCTCTCTTGTTGCAATCTGGCTCATACATCTTGAAATACTCTGCAGAATATCGATTGCCGGATAATGATTTTTATGTGCAAGTTTTCTGTTCAGCATAATGTGACCGTCCAGAATACTTCTGGCCGTGTCCGTGATGGGTTCATTGAAATCGTCTCCGTCCACAAGCACCGTATAAAGCCCTGTGATAGAACCCTTGTCAGAACACCCTGCCCGCTCTAAAAGCTTTGGCATTTCAGAATACACGCTGGGGGGATATCCTCTCGAAACGGGAGGCTCACCGCTGGCAAGACCAATTTCTCTCTGAGCCATGGAAAAACGGGTCATGGAATCCATCATGAGGAGCACATCTTTTCCCTGATCTCTGAAATATTCCGCAATTGCGGTAGCTGTCTGTGCCGCTTTCTTACGTTCCAGTGCTGGTCTGTCGGAGGTTGCCACCACCACCACGGAACGTTTCATGTCTTCAGGTCCCAAATCTCTTTCAATAAATTCTCTTACTTCTCTGCCACGCTCTCCGATCAGCGCAATCACGTTGATATCTGCTTTTGTGTTGCGGGCAAACATGCCCATAAGAGTTGATTTTCCCACACCGGATCCGGCAAAAATACCGATTCTCTGCCCTTTTCCTACCGTGATCAGTCCGTCTACCGCTTTGACTCCAAGAGGGAGGACCTCACTGATGATCTTTCTGCTCATGGGGTCAGGAGGGCTGGCCTCCACATCATACTCTCTGCCGGCAAGCAGCTCCCCTGTATCCGGTCTGCCGAGACCGTTTAGTGTCTTTCCGAGGAGACTGTCATCCACTTTTACCTTAAGCGGAGCACCTGTATTTTCCACACTGCTTCCGGGGCCGATCCCTTCCACTTTTTCATAGGGCATTAAAAGGACCTTTCCCTCCTTAAAGCCAACCACCTCCGAAAGTACCTGTTTACCACTTTCATCTCTGATGCCGGAAGTGATCACGCAGATATCGCCCAGCTTCGCCTGAGGTCCCTTGGACTCAATGGTAAGACCTACCACGTTAACCACTTTCCCTTTCACTTTAAAGAAGCTGTCCGAAAGCACTCTGTTGTATTTTTCAAAATTAACGGTTGTTCCCAAATTACCTACCGTCCTTCATCAATCTCTCTCATAAGAGAGAAGTTTTAACTTTCTTGAAAGTTCAGAAAGCTGAGTATCAAGGCTGCAGTCATAAATACCGTTCTCCGTCTCTATCAGGCACTGGGATCTGGATAATGTAGCATCCTCCACAAATTCCACAGACACGCTGTTGCCCCCTGCTTCCGCCCTGATTCTGTCCTTGTCAGCCATAACACCTTCATAATCCTCTTTGGAAACATGCACCAGAAAATTTCTTGTATTCTCGATATTCTGCATGGCATTCACGAGAAGATTGGCAACCAGATCACGGTATCTTGTCAGATCCACTTTAAAAATATGTTCATAGATTCCCGTCAGGGTCTCTATGAACTCAGGTTCCAGTTCCTCTATCTTTTTCTCATATTCATCTTCCAGCTGTTTTTTCTTAGCAAGATACTCATTGATCTGTGCATCGGCTTCCTGTCTGCCGAGTCTTTCCCCCTCCTGGTAGCCCTGACTTTTGGCTTCCTCATAGGCCTTCATCTGTATGGCACCGATCTGAGATTTGGCATCCTCTATCATGGCATCCGCCTGCTCTTTCACAGTTGTAAGCTCTGCCCTGGCGTTTTCGATTTCCTCAAGCAGTGCATCCCTTTCCGCCTGCAGACTGCCTTTGATCACACCTTCGTCCGAACTGAAAAGTGCATCCACCTTTTCCGCATCCAGTCCATCCTCAAAGCCATTATCGCCCGGCAGAATTTCCTCCGCATCCGGAATGCTGGCAGCATGGAGAAACGCACTCAGCTTCTGCTCCAAAAGTGCATTGTTGTCTATGACCCTCGTATCTTTTTCCTGTACAGTGACCCAGCCGCATTTATACAAATTACTAGACAATGATCTCGTCACCTCCGCCTCTGGAGATAACGATTTCTGCGGAATCTTCCAGTTTTCTGACAATATTGACAATCTTCTGCTGTGCTTCCTCCACATCCTTCATACGGACAGGTCCCATAAATTCCATGTCTTCCTTGATCATGACAGCAAGACGCTTGGACAGATTGTTGAAGATTGCATTCTGTACCTGTTCATTGGCGCCCTTAAGTGCAAGTGCCAGATCATTATTATCCACATCACGAAGGACTCTCTGGATCGCACGATCATCAAGCAGCAAAATATCCTCGAATACAAACATTTTCTTTCTGATCTCGTCCGCCAGTTCCGGCTCTTCGATCTCCAGAGTTTCCATAATATGCTTTTCTGTTCCGCGGTCTACCGTGTTTAAAATATCTACCACAGCATCCACACCGCCGATAATGGTATAGTCCTGATTTACCAGGGAAGCCAGCTTCGATTCCAACACCTTCTCCACTTCCTTGATCACGTCTGGGCTTGTCCTGTCCATCAGGGCGATACGCTTTGCCACATCCGACTGTCTCTCCGGCGGCAATGCCGAAATGATAAGTGCAGACTGACTTGGCGGCAGATAAGATAAGATCAGTGCGATGGTCTGCGGATGTTCATCCTGAATAAAGTTAAGCAGTTGGGTGGCATCCGTCTTACGCACGAATTCAAAAGGCTTAACCTGCAAAGATGCAGTAAGCTTTCCGATCACATCCATTGCCTTTTCCACACCCAGAGACTTTTCCAAAAGTTCCTTGGCATAACCGATACCGCCTTCCGCAATATACTGCTGCGCAAGACAGATTTCATAAAACTCATCGATTACCTCTTCCTTGATCTGAGGTGTTACGCTTCTTGTGTTGGCAATTTCCAGAGTTAACTCTTCAATTTCTTCTTCTTTTAAGTGTTTAAAGATATTTGAAGATCTTTCAGGGCCAAGAGCGATCAGCAAAATGGCCGCCTTCTGAACACCTGACATTTTCTCTTCCGCATATCTGGCCATACCCCATACTTCCTTCCGGTAAATTCTTGTCTAATGTCTTCCCCTTATCAGCCCCAGCCCTCACTGAGCCAGTTGCGCAGGAGGTTTGCCACCGCTTCAGGGTTTTCATCCACAAATGTCTCGATCAGCTTTCTCGTCTCCGATGCCTGCTCCGTGCTGATATCCTCAAGCTCTATCTCAGGCTGCGACTGAAGCAGCGTTTCCACAGGCAGTTCTTCGGGCTGCTCCGGGCTCTTCTCCGAACGCATACTGCGAAGTACCACAAAAGCAAGAAGTGCAAGGATAATGATGATGAGAATGATCTGAATCACATCAGAGGCATCCACATTCAATCCCTCTTTATCAAAAAACACATTTTCCGTGCGGGCCACAAAAGCAATATTTTCCACAGGGAAACCGGTGGCCTTCGACACCACCTGATACATATCATCATCCACTTCCACTCTGGAACCTTCCGCATTTGCAAGCTTATACTCTTCCCATGTAATCCCGTCAAGAAGTCCCTGTGCCTTGACATCTTCCTCCCGGATCACATTGTACCTGATACCGGTAATGGCAATGGAGGAGTTGCTGTAATCAATTGCCCCCGGAAGATTGCTGGTCTTGGTGATCCGTTCACTTGGCAGATAATTGTTTTCCGTCTCCTCGGTAGAGGTGCTGCTCGACCCGGAGGTATCATACTCGTACTCAATATCCTCTCCGTTGGAATCCGTACCGGGAATACCACCGCCTGTATTCGTGGATTCGGAGGTATAGGTTCTGTCAGAGCTCTTGTAGCCCTGCGTCATGCCATCCTCCACATAGTACTGGTGATCGGTCACTTCACTGCTGGAAAAGCTTAAGTCAAGATTGCTCGCCACCTCTATCTTGTCAAACTCATTGGTACCAAGAAGCACCTGCCTTACCTCGTTCTTAACTGCCGTCTCCCACTGGGTTTTCACACTGAGCTGGGAGCTGGCATTACCGGTGGCGCTGTAGGTGTCACTGCCGGAAAAAAGCATATTCCCGTCGGTGTCCAGAATCACCACATTTTCCTCATTCTCGTTTCCCACTGCCGTGGCTACAGCCTTGGCAAGATAAGCCGCGCTCTCGGAAGAAAACTCACCGTCAAGCTCCAGAAGAACCCAGATGGAAGCATCTTCTTTTGATGCGATCAGGGTGCCGTTGTCCTCGGGCAGATCAAGCTCCACCTTGGCCCACTTTACAGCGCTGAAGGCAGCAATAAAGTCATCCGCCAGTCTTGTTTCCTGATACAGTTCATAGCGCTTCTGTTTGTCTGCCTCTGTTGTGCTGAATCCTCCGCTTGTCACATTGTCTATGGTATAGGCTGCCGACTGAATGTCGTTGGCGCCGAGCAAAAGGTTTGCCTCCGACTGCTGTTTCTTATTGATCTCGATACGGTATCCGTCATCGGAAACCCTGTATTGAAGTCCCTGTCCATCCAAAAGCTCCGTCACCTGCGAAGCTTCCTTGGTAGACTCACACTCAAGCAATAGTATGTACTGCGGTCTTGTGAGCACGGTGGCCAGGATTGCAATGGCAATGACCACTCCTGCTGCTGACGCAATGATAAAGGTCTTCTGTCTGGCAGAGAACTTATTCCACCACTCAAGTATTTTATTTAAAAGTTCTTTTATTCTCTCAGGCATAACTTACTCCCGTTTCTCAGATACGTTATTTTTACCTTAAATCTGAATCTGCATGATTTCCTTATATGCTTCCAGGAATTTGTCACGCACCGCCACTGTATACTGCAACGCCGTAGACGCTTTCTTCAACGCAATGGTAAGATCATGTGTATTTTCCGACTCGCCCAGTGCCCATTTCAGTTCTTCATTCTCCGCATCGGACAGATATGCATTGGTTGTATTCAAATTGTCAACAGCCTTGGCAAAAAGGCTCCCGAAATCACTGTTCTCCCGGACTGCAGTGCCGGAGGAATAAGTTTCAGCCGCATTTTTGATCACACCCGATGAAATATTGCGCAAAGATGAAATATCCATTTGTTACTTCCTTTCTGATCGCCTTGGGATTACTGTCCCATCTCAAGTCCCTTTAAAGCAATGGACTTACCTGCATTAAATGCTGTGGCGTTGGCTTCATAGGAACGACTGGCGTCAATTAAATTTGTCATTTCTGTCACAATATTGACATTGGGATAGGTAACATAACCATTCTCGTCCGCATCGGGATGGGAGGGATCATATGCCTTCACCATATCGGTCCAGGTATCCTCAGAAACCTTGCTCACTCTCACGCCCTGTCCCTTGTAGGAATCACTTGCCCTGCTGAATACATGGCTGAAGCTTCCCACCTGTTCTCCCCTCTGTTCGAAAGTAACCACTTTACGTCTGTAGGGTGTTCCGTCTTCCGTTCTCGTAGTATTTGCATTTGCCACGTTCTCTGAAATAATATCCATACGATAGCGCTGGGCTGTCATACCGGATGCGTTAATATCAAAGGATGAAAAAATTCCCATATTCTTTTACCTCCCTATTTCATCACCAGCTTCAGGTTGCTGAATTCCTGATTGACACCGGCCATAATACCATTATATTTAATCTGATTTTCTGCAAGTTTTGCAGTTTCCGTATCAATGTCAACATTGTTTCCGTCAAGTCGGTAGGAAAATCCCGGGGAGTCCGTGTACACACTGGGATTTAATTCTGTCGTATTGATATCTCCCACTCTGGCATCGATGGATTTATATTTCATGTTTCCAAGTGCCCTTCTTAACTGGGTCTCAAAATCCACATCCTGCCTCTTATAGCCGGGTGTGTCAATATTGGCGATATTATTGGAAAGAACTTCATTTCGCAGTGATGATGCATCTGCCGCCTTCTGAAGCACATTCACATAATCAAACACATTACTGTTAATCATAGACAGCTCCTTCCCGTGGGCATACTCCACATGTCTTATTTTATTATAGATTATTTATAAAAAAACACAAGTTAAAATAAGTAATTTTATTAAAAAAACCACTTGATATTGTATCTGCAACCAATATCTATACGCAATATATTTGATTTAAAAAAAGGATTTATGAGGCTCTCCTGCCTTTCATAAATCCTTTTATCCACCGCATAATCCGTTATGCCCTGTTTATGTAATGATTATTATTTTCCGGTCTATCTCATATTTTCTTTCTTCAGCTTCTCGATCTCGTCAAACACCATATCATTGAGAACCTTGATGTAGGTTCCCTTCATGCCCGAGGATCTCGACTCGATCACGCCGGCGCTTTCAAATTTGCGAAGTGCATTCACAATCACTGAACGGGTAATTCCAACCCTGTCCGCAATCTTGCTTGCAACCAGAATTCCTTCCATACCGTCCAGTTCCTCAAAAATATGGATGATTGCTTCCATCTCCGAATAGGAAAGTGTTCCGATCGCCGATTTGATCACATTCAGCTTACGGGTCTCCTCAGCATTCTCTTCATTGACGGCACGAAGCATTTCAAGTCCCACTACCGTTGTTCCGTATTCGCAGAGAATGATGTCATCAATATCATACTGTTTATCACACTTATAGATAAATAAGGTACCCAGTCTCTCGCCGGCAATCTCTATGGGTGTAATAATCGCCTGAAACTTCTTTACCAGATCGGCATCAAAACCAAGTGTTTCCAGATTTACATTTTCTTTGGTGGAAAGCACTGCCAACAGCCTTTCATTTAACATGCTGTCGATAAAGCCACCCACCTGATCCACAATCAGTTCCGTGATGGAATCCACTCCCTTGGCATCACCTACACCGAGTACTTTTCCTTTCTTACTGATCACAAGCACATTGGAGTTTAAAATATCACACAGGACTTTACAAATGTCGTTAAACACTACTTTGCTTGAATTATTGTTGTGAAGTAGTTTTCCTATCTTCCTGGTCTTATCCAGCAACTGCACACTGCTCATGTCCCGGTACCTCCTGCAAAACAGTATAAAAATTCCCTGCAAAAGAAATCACTGAACTTATTTTAGCATATGCTTTTCATAATTTCAATCATTCTGCAGGGAATTTGAGCATAATTTCATATATTTTTTTAATATTTTTATATTATTTTCTCAGACATGTACTGTTTTCAGACTATTGTTTTTCTATACTGTTTCCTGATTTGCAACCGGCTCATCGCTCTTTTGGGGAACATTGGTAACAAATCCGCAGTTTTCATTGGAACATACCAGTTTATTTCCCTTGTAGAGCATCAGGGAACCGCAGCGCTCGCATTTCATGGAAGAGGGTCTCTGCCATACCATAAAATCACAATCGGGATTGTCGATACAGCCGTAGTACTTTCTTCCTTTTTTCGTTTTCTTTAACACAATATCCTTGCCGCACTTGGGACATGCCACCCCTATCTTTTCAAAATAAGGTTTTGTGTTGCGGCATTCTGGGAAGCCGGGACATGCAAGAAACCGTCCGTGAGGTCCGTATTTGATGACCATTTTCCTTCCGCAAACCTCACAGGTCTCATCAGAAACCTCATCGTGAATCTCCACTTCCTGCAGTTCCTTCTCCGCATTCTTTACCGCTTCATCAAGGTCAGGATAGAAATTGGACACTACTGTCTTCCAATTCACGCTTCCCTCTTCCACTCCATCCAGAAGAGCCTCCATATTAGCGGTAAAATTCACATCCACAATGCTGGGGAAAGCATCCTTCATCATATTATTGACCACTTCCCCGAGTTCCGTCACATACAGATTCCTGTTTTCCTTGACCACATATCTCCTTGCGAGAATGGTGGTAATGGTAGGCGCATAGGTACTGGGTCGTCCGATGCCAAGCTCTTCCAGTGCGCGAACCAAAGATGCCTCGGTATAATGAGGTGCAGGCTGAGTAAAGTGCTGCTTCGGATCAAACTTTTCAAACGTCAGCTTGGTAGAAGCATCAATTCCTTTTACGAGGGTATTGTTTTCTTCCTTCTCATCCTCATCCGTATAAACGCTCATAAAGCCTTCAAAGACTACTCTTGAGGCCGCCACGGTAAAGCGATGGTTTCCGCCGTCAATCTTAACCGATGTAGTTTCATATTTAGCAGGCGCCATGCGGCTTGCCGTAAAACGTCTCCAGATCAGCTGATACAGTCTGAACTGATCTCTGGAAAGGGAATCTTTGAGAAGTGCCGGTGTATTATTTAAATCAGTCGGCCGGATTGCCTCATGGGCATCCTGAATTTTCTGATTGTTCTTTTTGTTCTCTGTATTTTCTGCGGCGAATTCACTGCCGTAATTCTTTTTGATGTATTCCTCCGCCATGGCTTCCGCTTCTTTGGAAACTCTGGTGGAATCCGTACGAAGATAAGTGATCACACCGACAGTGCCGCTTCCCTTAATATCAATTCCTTCATAGAGCTGCTGTGCCAGGCGCATGGTCTTCTGTGTGGAAAAATTGAGTACTTTACTTGCCTCCTGCTGAAGAGTGGATGTGGTAAACGGCAGGGGTGCCTTCTTGACTCTCTCCCCTTTCTTCACTTCACTCACATGATACTGCGCATGGTCAAGTTCTTTCACTATTCTATTCAGTTCTTCCTGTGAAGAAATTGTCACCTTGCCATCCTTTGTACCGTAGTATTTGGTGGTCAAGGGTTTCTTTTCCCCCGGGATTTTGAAAGAAGCATCCAGGGTCCAGTATTCTTCCGGAATAAAGTTATTAATCTCATCTTCTCTGTCACAGATAATGCGAAGTGCCACAGACTGCACACGTCCCGCACTCAGGCCTCTCTTAACCTTAGCCCAGAGAAGTGGTGAAATACGGTATCCAACCATGCGGTCAAGGACACGTCTTGCCTGCTGGGCATCCACCAGATCCATATTAATCTCTCTGGCGTTCTTTAAGGATTCCTTTACCGCATTCTTGGTGATCTCATTAAATGTGATACGATATACCTTCTTATCTTCCAGCTTAAGCGCCTTATAAAGATGCCAGGATATCGCTTCTCCCTCACGGTCAGGGTCGGTTGCCAGATAAATTTTCTCTGCTTTCTTTACTTCTTTTCTCAAATTTGCGAGGATATCGCCCTTGCCTCTGATGGTGATGTATTTGGGCTCATAATCATGCTCTACATCAATTCCAAGCTGGCTCTTAGGCAGATCACGGACATGCCCGTTGCTTGCCGTAACCTCATAGTTCGGTCCTAAGAACTTCTTGATCGTTTTTACTTTGGCAGGTGACTCCACAATTACCAGATACTTTGCCATTTTTTCATACCCCTTTATCACGAAAACTAGTAACGTGCTAAACTATACACCTATTTTTATGGGGTTGCAAGTAGAAAATTATTAAGTTACTATAAATTTTTATTTTTACGGGAAATTTTAGGTGTCATGCTCTTCAAAAAATCAACTCGCGGCTCATGTGCACGATACGCTCCAATGAGCCTCAAAGCTTAAAAGCGTGTTCAGCAAAGGCTTCCACGCTTTTATGAGTCTCATTTGCGCCGTGCCCAAAATCGCCGCAACTTGATTTTTTGAAGGCCATGACAGGGCAGGTTTCCAATAAATACAAGAAAAACAGGAAGAGGCATCT
>JAGAQU010000080.1 GCA_017622575.1 Lachnospiraceae bacterium | reverse complement strand
TTTATATTCTGTAATTCATTGGAAGACAAGAGATGACCGAGATGAAGCGAAGCGTAATCGAGGTTACATCTTGTCTTCGCAGTAATCCGAATGGAAACCCACAACTTGATGTTTGTGGGTTTTTTTTGAGTGATATTTGTGGTATGCTTATACTGTCAAGGATATATTGTTAAGAATATATAAGATATGAGGAGGAATGTATCATGCCAGAAATTTCATTATTTTACGGGATTAGAGTGACAATGTATTATGATGACCATAATCCGCCGCATTTTCATGCAGAATATAATGGAAATAAGGCATTAATTGAAATAGATGGAGCAAGAGTAATAAAGGGAGCTTTACCCTCAAGGCAATTGAAATTGATTTTAGCGTGGTGTGTTTTGCATCAGGATGAATTGATGCAGAATTGGGAGTTATCAAAAGACGGGAAACCAATGAATAGAATTAATCCCTTAATATAGGAGGTGGTAGGATGTTTCCGAAGGTTGTGCAGGTCATACCAATGAAGAACTATTCGGTATATGTGTATTTTGAAGATGGAAAAATTGTATGCTATGATATGACCCCAATGTTAGAGAAAGAAGTGTTTCAAACTTTAAAAGATATAAATGTTTTTATAGATACCTGTACGGTACTGAATGATACTCTGGCATGGGATATTTGTAAAAACAGAGATAATACGACCTGTTTGGATATTGATCCGGATACTTTATATGAATTGCCTAATGTGAAAGAGAGAATAGCTTAGTTTTTTATTTAGGAAAGTGTAGATTTGTATAGAATTATATAGGTAACTAACACGTAACTGACAAAAGGGCTGTAGATGTCTGAAATATCGAGGTCCTAGGTTCAGCAAGAATGACGATTCCTTATGATGATGCCAATGTTCTGAGTCTTTTATTAATAGACTATCTGGTTATGAAGTAAGATGCAAAATCATCCCTTCTGCCGATACTGGGTGGGTGTTTTTCCCACTCTGTCCTTAAACTGCCGCATAAAGTGAATATCACTCTTGTAGCCGCAGATCTCTGCAATCTGCTTTACGGGCAGAGCAGTGGTAGAGAGTAGAAGTTCCCCGTAGGAAACACGGCTTTCGATCACATCCTGTATGGGACTTGTGCCGAATAGCTGTCTGTATATATGTTCAAAACCTGAGCGGCTCATGCGAAGCTGATGAGCCATTCCCTCGATTTCCCAGTTTGCCTGGGGCTCACTGTAAATCTGACTCCGGATCAGAGACATTTTTTCGTAATGATCGGACGCCGTCTCAGCCTGCCCGACACGCATTTTTTCAGACAGCTTATAAAAGAGAAGACGCAGATAATTTTGCAAAGTTTCTGTTCGATAGAAATTCTCTGAATAAAATTCGTAGCAGACATTCCGTACCAGCATGGAAAGCTGACTCACATCCGTAAGCTCCACGATCGTGTCAAAGGGGATATGAAGCTCCCTCATAAAATCCAGATCCTCTTTTTCCACGGTAAAATGAATCCAGTCGTTTACAAATTCCTGACCATCTGCCTGATAAAACTGAGGCGTGTCTTTCTGGTACAGGATAAAGGATTCCTTTTTGACCTTTTGCCATTTGCCATTCAGCAGAAAAAGTGCAGGGGATTTTATGAGGAGAAGCAGGAAATCCCCGGAGCCATGTGGCCTTTCTATCTGAAAATCCGAATCATGTCTGTGATTGTATCCTGTTTTTCTGATGATCATAATTATCTCTCCCATCTTACATTTTCAAATTCTTGCCCGATGCTGCAAGTAGTCAAAATGCCTTGCACTTATTATATAGCATTTTTAATTTATGCACAAATTGTTAGTATACTTGCAGAATAATCTATTGTCCTTTTCAGGCGTATGTTTTTATAATAAAAGCAGTTAGTAAAAACTTGTAAAACGGAGGGAAAAGTTACATGAATTGCAAATTGACAGTAAGCACAGAAAAAGTGATCAGCAAAATTGATAAGCGTCTGTATGGTTCCTTTATTGAACATCTGGGACGGGCAGTATACGGCGGTATTTACGAGCCCACCCACTCCACAGCGGACAAGGACGGATTTCGTGAAGATGTTAAGGAACTGATCAGAGATATGCAGGTACCCATCATCCGTTATCCCGGCGGCAATTTTGTGTCCGGATACAACTGGGAGGATGGCACGGGAGATAAGTCAAAGCGGCCTAAGAGAATGGAACTGGCGTGGATGACAATCGAGACAAATGAAGTGGGAATTGATGAATTTCAGGACTGGGCAAAACAGACAGGCTCTGAGGTGATGATGGCAGTGAATCTGGGAACAAGAGGACCGGAGGAAGCAAGAAACCTGGTTGAGTACTGCAACAGTACAACGCCTACATACTATGCGGATATGCGTCGCAAAAACGGTTTTGAGGAGCCCTTTGGAATCAAGCTGTGGTGCCTTGGAAATGAGATGGACGGTCCCTGGCAGATTTGCCATAAGACGGCGGAGGAGTATGCGCGAATTGCCTGCGAGACTGCCAAGGTCATGAAGTGGGTGGATGACAGTATTGAATTGGTAGCTTGCGGAAGCTCCGGAAAGGATATGCCTACTTTCGGTATTTGGGAGGAAACAGTTCTGCGGGAATGCTATGAGCACATTGATTATCTTTCCCTGCACAGCTACTACGGAAACAGGGACAATGACACGGCGGATTTTCTGGCAAGCTCCATGGATATGAATGCCTTTATTAACAGAGTTGTGGGTATCTGCGATAAGATCCAGGCGGAAAAGAAATCTGACAAACAGATCAATCTTTCCTTTGATGAATGGAATGTGTGGTTCCACTCCAATGAACAGGATAAGGAGATTCCCAAATGGACAATTGCACCTCATCAGCTGGAGGATGTTTACAATCTTGAAGATGCCCTGGTAGTGGGAACACTTCTGATCACACTGCTTAAGCACAGTGACCGTGTGAAGATCGCCTGCCTGGCTCAGCTTGTGAATGTGATTGCTCCTATTATGACCGAAGAGAACGGAAAAGTATGGAAGCAGACCATCTTTTACCCTTATTATCATGCAATGCGCTACGGACAGGGCACCGCACTGGATGTTGTCTGTGATTGCGAAAGCTACAGTACAGCAAAACATTCCGACATTCCTTATGTGGAGGCTATAGCAACCATAAATGAGAAAGAAGATGAGCTGACTGTTTTTGCGGTAAACAGAAGCATGAAGGATTCCTGTCCTCTTTCCCTGTCTTTGGACAAAGAGGTTTCTTTCCTGGAGCATCTGGTAGTGACCGGTGATGATGTGAAAGCAGTCAACAGCGCCGAGGAAGAGAAGATCACGGAAAGCAAGAGAAATGATGGAGATGATATTGTACTTCCTCCTCTTTCCTGGAATGTGATTCGTTTTAAACTGGTATAAGTCGAGAACATAAATAGGAGATTTGACGATGGGATTTCGAAAAGATTTTGTATGGGGCGCTGCTACTGCAGCGTTCCAGATTGAAGGAGCTGCCTTTGAGGACGGAAAAGGCAGAAGCGTATGGGATGAATTTTCGCACAGAGAGGGCGCGGTTTTTCAGAACCACAACGGAGATATCGCCTGTGATCACTATCACAGATATAAGGATGATGTAAAGATGATGGCAGAGATGGGATTAAAGGCGTATCGTTTCTCCTTTTCCTGGCCGCGGATTATTCCTGACGGAACCGGAAAGGTCAATGAAAAGGGAATCGAGTTTTATGAAAACCTGCTGGATGAACTGGAGAAATACGGAATTGAATCTTATGCCACACTATATCACTGGGATCTTCCCTATGCGCTTCACTGTAAGGGCGGGTGGCTGAACGATGAGATTTCTGACTGGTATGCCGCCTATGTAAAGGTGATAGCAGAAAAATTCGGCGGAAGGATTAAGCACTTTATCACCTTTAATGAACCTCAGGTATTCCTGGGATGCGGGTATATGCAGGGCGTGCATGCACCCGGACATAAGCTTCCGGAAGAGGAGCTTCTCCACATGGGACATAATATTTTAAAATCCCACGGCAAGGCTGTCCGCGTGATCAGAGAACTGGTGCCGGATGCAAAAATAGGGCTTGTAGGAGCCAGCACCACCAGATATGCCGTTTCTCCCGAGTATGCAAAGGAAGGGGCAGAAATTTACTTCTCCTGTAACAGAGATCACTTTGTATTTTCGGAAAGCTTTTGGTTTGATCCTGTGGTATTCGGAAAGTATCCCGAGACACTTCTTAGTGATTGCAGAGACATATTCCCGGCCTATACGAAGGAGGATATGGAAATCATCAGCAGTCCTATAGATTTTATTGGTCTGAATATTTACACCGGAAGACCCATGGAGCCTGACGCAGATGGCAAGCTTCAGGATATGAAACTGGCAGAGGGTCATCCCCGCAATTCCATGGGATGGATGATCCTGCCGGATGCCATTTACTGGGCAACACGCATGTATACGGAGCGGTATCATTTGCCCATTTATATCACCGAAAACGGAATGGCAGCCCATGATGTGATCTCGCTGGACGGAAAAGTACACGACCCTAACCGCATTGATTTCCTGAACCGGTATCTGCTGGCACTGCGAAGGAGTGCCGAGGAGGGATCAGACATTCGTGGCTATTTCCACTGGTCTTTTATGGACAACTTCGAATGGGCGGAAGGGTATAATGAACGGTTTGGTTTAGTCTATGTTGATTACGAAAGCCAGAGGAGGATTCTTAAGGATTCTGCCTATTGGTATACGGATGTAATCCGGTCAAACGGCGAAAACTTATAAAAAAGTTAGTTGAAATATTTTCTCCAAAGATCTCTTTTTGCCGACACGGCGGAAAAGTACGGAAAAATTGACGTACTTGTCAATAACGCAGCAAATGTAGGGTTGAAGGACGGACGTGTGGACGAACTGACTCTGGAAATGTGGGATCATGTGCTTCAGAGCGATCTGCGGGGAACCTTCTTTGCAACCAAGTGTGTACTTCCCTATATGCAGAAGAATGAAGCCGGTGGCTCCATCATCAATATCGGTTCTATGGCATCCTGTGGCGGTGACCTCGGTTCCACTGCCTACGCCTGTGCAAAGGCCGGCGTGGATATGCTGACAAAGTCAACAGCAACCCAGTACGGCAAGCAGAATATCCGATGCAACTGTGTGCGTCCCGGATTGATCGTTACCCCTCAGAACGAGGCAAATGTACCGCAGGTACTTAAGGATATTTTCCTGAGCAATATCATGGTGAATCGTTACGGATGTCCGGAAGATATCGGAAATATGTGTGTTTACTTTGCTTCCGATGAGAGCAGCTATGTGACCGGACAGATCATCAACGTGGACGGCGCGTCTGAACTGTTTTCAGCGGTGAGCAAGCTGCGAAGCAGCGGGAAAGCGCTGAAAGCGCGACTTTGCGAATGGCGCGTCTGAACTGTTTTGATAAATAAATAAGTCAACAAAAAGGCGTTTTCAATATTTGAGAACGCCTTTTTTGTTACACAGAACAATTCATTTCCAACATATATATTGACAACCATCTATATGACTGATAAAATACACATAGATAGTAATCTATGTAAGGAGAAATAAATGACAAGAGAAGAAGTTGCAGTTATCTGTAAAGCAATGTCAGATGCAAACAGACTTAGAATCATAGAAATGCTTACGCAGGGAGAAAAGTGCGGATGTCATCTTCTGGAAGAGTTACAGGTAACACAGCCTACCTTATCTCATCACATGAAGGTTCTTTCGGATTGTGGGCTGGTCAGTTCCTACAAGGATGGAAAGTGGCAGCATTATTCTATTAACTGTGAGAAGTTCAAAGAGTATAAGGCCTATATCGCAGCAATCACCTGCTGTGGAAATAGATAGAGGTAGATGTATGTGGACATTTATACAAGAGCAGATACTTGGCATGAAATGGTTAAGTGCCTTAATTGGGAATTTATTAAATGTATTAGGATTAGATATAACAGGAAAACCAGGAGGAACCATTCAATTTTTTTTTTTATGATGTGATAAAAATTGTAGTTTTACTCTGTACCCTGATATTTATCATAAGTTACATTCAAAGTTACTTTCCGACGGAAAGAACAAAGAAAATACTCGGAAGGTTTCATGGCATCGGAGCTAATGTCATAGCAGCACTTCTTGGAACGGTAACCCCATTTTGCTCCTGTTCATCCATCCCGCTGTTTATTGGATTTACAAGTGCCAGACTTAAGCTTGGAGTAACATTCTCATTCCTTATTTCGTCTCCTATGGTGGATCTTGGATCTTTGGTACTCTTAATGAGTATTTTTGGCGCTAAAGTAGCAATTGTGTATGTTATTCTTGGTCTTGTGATAGCGGTAGCAGGTGGAACGTTAATTGAAAAACTGCATCTCGAAAATCAGGTGGAGGAATTTATCAGAAATGCAAAGCAGATTGATGTTCCACAGGAAGAACTTACAGTAAAAGACCGTTTAAAATATTCTGCGGAACAAGTGGCAGGGACACTAAAAAAAGTGTTCCCATATATCTTGATAGGTGTAGGTGTCGGCGCTTTTATTCATAACTGGATTCCGCAGGATTTGATTGTGAGATTCCTTGGTAAGGGAAATCCCTTTGGCGTCATTATTGCAACAATAGCAGGCGTTCCAATGTATGCAGATATTTTCGGTTGCATTCCGATTGCGGAAGCTTTGCTTGCAAAGGGAGCGAAGCTTGGGGTTGTTCTTTCCTTCATGATGGGAGTTACAACCTTAAGTCTTCCTTCCATGATCATGTTAAAGAAAGCCATTAAACCAAAGCTGCTTGGTATCTTTATAGCGATTTGTACCGTTGGAATCATCATTGTTGGATATTTCTTCAATGCGATACAGTATCTACTTGTTTAGACCAGGAGGATTTTAAGGAAAGAAAAGGAGACTACGATTATGGGATTATTTGGATTTGGTAAGAGAATGGAAGAAGAAACAAAGGACGGATGCTGCTGTACTTGCGGAGGAAAAGGATGCCATATCAAGGTTTTAGGTGCAGGATGTAAATCCTGCCATGAGCAGCATGAAAATGTAAAAAAAGCAGTTGCAAACATGAATCTTGATGCCAAGGTCGAGTACATCACAGATATGGAAAAAGTAATGAGTTATGGTGTTATGAGTATGCCCGCTATTGTTGTGAATGAGAAGGTAGTATCTATGGGTAAAGTATTAAAAGCAGCGCAAGTGGAGGAACTATTAAAAAAGCTTGGCTGCTAGAGGGAAGGTATTTATGAGTAAAGAATCAAAAGTAGAAGGCATTAGTTCTTTTCAAAAATATTTAAGCGTTTGGGTACTGTTATGTATGGCAGTAGGAATACTAATCGGAAAGTTCCTTCCGGCAGTTCCTACTTATTTGGATAAACTATCTATTGCAGGAATTTCGATTCCTATTGCGATTTTGATTTGGGTTATGATTTATCCTATGATGATGAAGGTGGATTTTCAGAGCGTAAAGCAGGTTGGAAAGAATCCAAAGGGTCTGTTTGTCACATGGATTGTAAACTGGCTGATTAAGCCTTTTACCATGTATGCCATCAGCAGTTTCTTTTTGTTTATCGTATTTAAGGCATTTATTACACCGGAACTTGCAACCGAATACTTAGCAGGAGCAGTGCTTCTTGGAGCAGCCCCTTGTACAGCAATGGTATTTGTGTGGAGTACCCTTACAAAAGGAAATCCTGCATATACAGTTGTGCAGGTAGCAACGAATGATTTGATTATATTAATTGCATTTGTTCCAATTGTAAAGTTTTTGCTTGGAGTTTCTAATGTAACAGTTCCATACAGCACGTTATTTATCAGTGTAGGACTTTTTGTTGTAATTCCACTTGCAGGAGGTATTCTGACAAGGACACTTATGGTAAAGAATAAAGGACAGGAGTATTTTGAGAAAGTGTTCATACACAAGTTCGACAATGCTACCACAATAGGTTTATTGCTTACCCTTGTCCTTATTTTTGCATCCCAGACAGAGGTGATTTTAACTAATCCATTACACATTGTATTAATTGCGGTGCCGCTCACAATACAGACTGTTTTGATTTTTGCTATTGCCTATGTTGCCGCCAAAATATTGAAATTGAGTCATGATATCGCAGCCCCGGCTGGAATGATTGGAGCATCCAATTTCTTCGAGTTGGCAGTTGCAGTATCAATTGCTCTATTTGGAACTACAAGTCCTGCAGCACTTGCTACAACAGTAGGTGTTCTGACAGAGGTTCCGGTAATGCTTGCGCTTTGTTGGTTTGCAAATAAGACGAAGGGATGGTTTGAATAATGGAAAAGAAAAAAGTAGCATTTATCTGTGTTCATAACTCCTGTAGAAGTCAGATTGCGGAAGCTCTTGGAAAACACCTGGCAGGGGATGTGATTGAGAGTTATTCTGCCGGAACAGAAACAAAGCCACAGATCAATCAGGATGCTGTCAGGCTGATGAAGGAAATCTATGGTATTGATATGGAAGCAAACGGACAGCGCAGTAAATTTATTTCAGAGCTTCCGGAGGTTGATATGGCAATCTCCATGGGATGCAATGTTTGTTGCCCATTTATCGGGAGAGCATTTGATGATAATTGGGGACTGGAAGATCCAACAGGAAAATCTGATGAAGAATTTAAGTCTGTTATCAACCAGATAGAGAAAAAGATCTGCGAACTCAAAAGAATTATCTTATTACCATAATATTCTCATGATAAATTCAAAAAATCCAGCAGCTTGAGAGGGATGAAAGCGGCTGGATTTTTATTGACATAACATATAGAAAAGAATATACTATAAATATATTTACTGTAAACGTGTTTATAGTATAATGAAAGAGGGAAGAAAGAATGCCGAGCAGCCCGAAGATTACAAAGGATATGATTTTGGAGACAGCGCTTCATATGCTGATCAGGGATGGCTATGATTCTATCAACATTAAGAATGTGGCAAAGGAAATCGGATGCTCTACCCAGCCCATATCCTGGCACTTTGGAAATATGGATGGTTTTCGGACTGCTCTCACAGAAAAAGCAGGACAATATGTGAAAGGTAAGCTGTGGGTATATGGGGAAAAAGGTTCCGATGATCTGGAGAAATGGGGAATAAATTATCTTAGTATTGCAATGGATGAGCCGAACCTGTTTCGATTTACCTGCATGGGAGGAAGCGGCAGGCACGAAAAAAGCGGAATGTCTTCCTGGCTTGATTATGAACAGAATGTGGGGATATTGGAACAGCTGATTAAGAAATATAAAATAACCAGGGAGCAGGCAGGCCAATATGTGCAGACCATGTTTATTTATATTCATGGAATGGCTTGCATGGTTGCCAGCGGAATTGTCATAGAAAACAGGGAAAAAATTTACGGAATGCTCCGTGAAACGGGAAATTCCATTTTAAAAGCAATATAAATTCGTAGAAGAAGAGCCAGTTGCCAAGACACAGAGCCGAAGATTCCATTTGAGAGGAATTGCTCTGTGCTTTTTTATTTATATCCGAAGTAAGATGAGAAAAGGGTATATTGAAGTCGAAAGTGCTTGCTGTACCCTCGGGGAAATTCGTGGAATGTAAGAGAAGGGTATGAGAGTGCAGAACGGGATGTCTATACCCTCGTTGTAAGCAATGAAGTACATGAAAGCGCGTATATGAAGCCAAATAAGGAACCAATCGCCTGTTTGCGAGGGTATATGAGAGGAAAACCGCTTGAAATACCCTCCGGTCACATCGGAAGTTGAAAGGTGAGGGTATAAGGAAGCCAAAATAAGCTTTCCTGCCCATAAGTCGTACAGACACTCAAAACAGACACTCAATACAGTTACTTTTACCGGATTGGAGATCGGAGATAATCCGTATTTGGACATTTGTGGTTTAAAGAAACGCTAGACAGCGGAAAAGACACAGGTGGGATATAAAAATCATGATTGCTGTTGACAGAAAAAGGGTATATATCTATAATATAACATATGTTAGATAACAAATGATTTATTAAAATCATCGCAAGGAGGATATATGCCCAGAAAACCACAGTTTTCCAAAGAAGAAATCGCCCGGCACGGCTTAAAAATTGTTGAAGAAAGAGGAATTGAGAGTCTGACAGCCCGTGAACTTGCCAAAAGTCTTGGGACGACGGTTGCCCCTATTTTTGTTCATTATCCTTCTATGGAGGAACTGAGGGAGGATGTTCGCCTGCTTGCGCAGGAAATATATCATGAGTATCTTCATAGGGGGCTTCAGGATAAAATTCCCTTTCATGGCGTAGGAATGCAGTATATTGCTTTCGCAAAAGAAAAACCGGAGCTGTATTATCTTTTGTTTTTGAGTGACAGAGGAAATCAGAGCCATTATGCCATGGATGAATTAAAAAGGACACAGGACCTTGTAAGGGAATCTCTCAAGGAGATATATCGGATGGATGATTTTACTGCGGACTGCTTTTTCAGAGATTTGTGGTTAGTGGCCCACAGTATTGCTACACTTATGGTAACAGGAGGGTGCAGTTACACAGAGGAAGAGATCAGTGCGATTCTGGCAGAATGCAGTCTCAGCATTTGCAAGGCTTACAAGGAAATAGACGGTTTGGTGGAAGGAACCTATGATCGCGACAGCGAATTTAAAAAAATAATTTATACATAAGGGAGAAAATGGGTATGGAAGAAAAAAATGGTGTATTGATTCAAAATGAGAAACAGGCCAACAGAGCGGTGGCAAAGGTGATGAGAATTACGTTCCTGATATTTACACTGGTATATCTGCTCAATGTATTTGGGATATTTGTGGTGGATATGGGAATCATGACTTTGGCGTATGTGGCAGGCTCCGTACTTTTGTGGGTTCCTACGTTGCTCGTATCTGTGGGAAAACAGCAGAAGAGTTACGTGAAATATGTGCTGATTCTCTGCGCTGTTGCCTTTGTCACGATTGCGGCATCTACACTGGGATATCATGTGGTACTTTTGTATATCTATGCGATTGCTATTGCAAGTCTTTATTTTTCAAAAAAACTGAATATTCTAACTACAGTTTTGTCGGTTATAGGAGCGTCCGTGGGACAGTGGATCAATTTTACGCTGGATACGCTCACTGATAAGAACTTTACCGATCTGTATAAATTGATTGTCTATGGGATCGTGCCAAGAGCGCTGGTTCTGGTTGCCATTGCCGCTATTTTCACCATGCTCTGTGAGAGAACGGCAGGAATGCTTTCTAATCTCCTTAATGCCGAAGAACAGGAAAAAATGATGAATCATATGAAGCTGATGCAGGAAAAATCAAAGCAGACATCGGATGAGCTGCTTCACATGGTAAAAGAGTTGTCGGTGATCACAGAAGCCTCCATGGCAGCAAACGGACAGATTGCCGAGGAGACGACCAATGTATTGCAGAGCTTCAGTGAGAATACAGAGGAGATTACAGGTGTAAATGAGAGAACACAGGATATCAACACACGACTGATCGCTCTTGGAACCATGAATGAACAGGTGGCCTCTCTTGCAAAGCAGATCAATGAAAGAACCAGAGAAAATCAGGAAAAGATGGATGAAGCTACAAACAGCATGGAGCAGATTAACGAAAGTACTGCCGAGTGTAAGGATATTATTTGGCAGCTGGGAGAGGAATCAAAAGAAATCTTAGGTATTATCAAGGTGATTACAGGCATTTCCAATCAGACAAATATCCTTGCACTGAATGCTTCCATAGAAGCTGCAAGAGCAGGCGAGCACGGAAAAGGCTTTGCGGTAGTAGCCAGCGAAATTCAGAAGCTTGCTGAGCAGACAAAAGCAGCAGTCGATGATATCGGAAAGATTGTAACAGAAGCTGTCCGCCATACGGAAAACGCAGTAAGCGTTATGGAACAGAGCGTAGAGCTGACAAAGGCCGGAATGGAGAGCATTCGTGAAGTGGGTAATTCTACAGCGGTGATCACTTCCTCGAACATCCGCATGTCGGATCAGATCATGGAGATGGATCAAACAGTTGAAAATATCAAACAGCAGAGCAGTGAAGTGGCGAAGGGCATGGAACAGGTAAACACCAATACACAGAGCAATTACAGTGCCATCGAACACGTCACTGCAGCTACAGAGGAAAACAGTGCCGGAGTGGAAGAGATCGAAAATATGGTAGAAAGGATCAAAGAGCTTGCATATAAGGCAGTGGAAAACTAAGGAGAAAGGGAAATGATAACGGTTCTTTACATACTGTCGCTTTTGGCATCGGGTCTTATGCTGGTGCTTATCATCAAACAATTTGATTATAAGGTGAGCTCCATCTATGCTCTGATCTATCTGATGATAACGGTATGTGATTTCGGGTATCTGCAGTTGCTTCATGCAAAAACGCTGGAAGGGGCGCTCCTGGCAAATACCATTACCTATATAGGTGGTTGCTTTATCCCCTTCCTGATGTTGCTTTGTGTCTGCAGGATCTGTCATTTCAGACAGAAAAAAGAGAGAGGTTTCCTACATAACGGCTTTAGGGCTTGCAGCGATCTGTTCTGTGGATATTTTGGCTTATTTTGCGGAGAGTCTGTTAAAGACGCCCGTAAAGCTTATGCCCTTTGCTTATCTGATCACGGAGATGGGACTGTTCTGGCTGGTAAGCAGAATCAAAAAATATGATATTTCTGCTGTGCTGTCGGATTACTACAGTAAGTCGAAGGAGTATGGCTTTGTCCTGATCGACAGCAAGTTGCACTACATGGGCAGTAATGAGGTGGCAGAAAAATGGGCACCCTGCCTTTCAGAGTTGCATGTGGACCGGGAAATCAGGGAAGGACAGTCTGTCTTTATCAAAAATGTGAGGACGATCATCGAGAGCGGAAAACAGGATGAATTTTTTCTTCCCTATGAAGACAGAATCATCAAGCACAGTGTCAAATTCTTTTACAATCAAAAGGGGACGGCAAGAATCGGCTACTATGTGGAAATGGTTGATGATACTGAAAGACAGGATCATCTGAAGATGGTGGAAGAATATAATGAAAAGCTGGAGAAAGAGGTATAGAAAAAAACAAGAAGCCTTGTCAAGATGCAGAACGATATTATTCTGAGTATGGCGGATACGGTGGAAGACCGTAACAGTAATACGGGAGGCCATATCAGGAGAACCAGCGAGTGTGTGAGAATTTTTGCCGGAGGTCTTCAAAGGGATCCGGTTTATGCAAAAAAAGGGGAGGCCTTCTTTGAATGTGTCATCAAAGCTGCGCCTCTTCACGATTTCGGCAAAATTGCGGTTGACGATGCCATACTGAGAAAACCCGGGAAATTTACACCCGAAGAATATGAGATCATGAAGACACATCCTGAAAAGGGAGCCCAGATCGTGGCAAAGATCCTGCACAGCTCTGATGATAAGCAATTTAGAAAAATAGCTGAAAATGTGGCACATTATCATCACGAGAAGTGGGACGGAACGGGTTACCCCAAAGGACTTTCAGGAGAGGATATCCCTCTGGAAGCCAGGATCATGGCACTGGCGGATGTGTTTGATGCATTGGTGAGTAAACGCTGCTATAAAGGGAAATATTCCTTTGACAAAGCCTTTTCCATTATTGAAGAGTCTTTAGGCAAGCATTTCGACGCAGAACTCGGAAAGATATTTATCAAACAGAGGACAGCACTGGAAGCATATTATGAGAGCGTGCAACAGTCTGAATGTGAGGAGTAATATTCGAAAAGGGAAATGAAGGGAATGACGGAATGAATAATGTTTTTATAGAAGGAATTCAGGGAATGGGAAAATCCACGTTGGTGAACAGCATTTTCGTTGCCATTCCGGAATTTCGTGTTTGCAGGGAGGGAGATTATTATCCGGTTGACCTGGCATGGTGCACATGGATGACGAAGGAAGAATATGAGGCAGTGCTGCAATGCTACAGACTGATTCGGGATGAAATCATAAAAAATACCGTTCAGGAGCAGAACCACTTTGTTGTTTCGTATACCAGGATCCTCACGGATATTCCAAATTTCCATAAGGATTTGGAAAAATATGAGGTATATAACGGGCGGAAAACGTTACAGGAATTAGAACAGCTTATTTTTTCGAGATATCAAAGCTTTTCGGAAACCGGTTATCTTTTTGAGTGCGCTTTCTTTCAGAACATTATCGAAGATCTGATATTGTTCCATCTGCTGAAAGACGATGAGATTGTAGAATTTTATCGCGAATTGTATGGCAGGGTCAATCAGGAAAACTTTCGATTGCTGTATCTGTACAGTGATAAGCTGGAGGAAAACATCAAGGTGATAAAAAAGGAACGAAGTGACCAGTCGGGAAATGAGCTGTGGTATCAGATGATGCTGGAGTATCTGATTCACTCGCCATATGGTGAGAAGTATGGATGCAGTACGTTTGAAGATATGATAGCCCATTTCAGACACAGGCAGCAACTGGAGATGCGCATTATCAGAGAAGTCATCAGGGAAAGAGCAATGGTTCTCCCTGCAAAAGAATGGGATCTAAATGAAATCCTGACATTTATGAAATAGGAGTATTGAAATTATGATATTGACAACTGAGAGATTAGTGCTGCGTCCATGGACAGAAGCGGATGCGGAAAGTCTTTTTGAATATGCTAAAGATCCGGATGTCGGGCTCATAGCGGGATGGCCGTCGCATAAAAGTGTGGAAGAAAGCCTGAATGTGAGAGGTGAATAATTGTGGCATATCAGATGATACACATGGAAATTGCATACAGACTTTTAAATCGCCTTCCGCAAATAGAAAATGCTGCGGAGTTTATTCTGGGATCTGTGGCACCGGACAGTGTGCACATGGACCCGGATTTTACGATTGACAGGAAAGTGAAATCTCATATGTTTGAGGGCTGCGGAAAATGGAGTGACACTCAGGATTATCAGCGGTGGAAAAGCAATATTGGCGATACCTTCGGTAAGATCCTGACTGAGAGGGAGAGAACCGATTACAGAGATTTCGGTATCGGATTGTGTGTCCATTGCCTCACAGACTACTTAAATGACATTAAAAACTGGAGAAGGCTTCAAAGTGAGCATATACCGCCCATGGAGTTGGAAGAGTTCAAGGAAGCGTATTATGTGGAAGCCAGAGGGATCGATCTGTGGCTTTACCAGAACAGTAAGAATACAGCTGCGATCCGAGTACTGCTCGCAAATGCAAAGGCGTTTGATGCGGAAGGCCTTCTAAGGATAGAAAATATTGAGAAGCAGAAAGATCATTTGCTGAATGTGCAATATGATGTTGAAACGGTTGATGTATCAGATTACCGGTTCCTACCGGCAAGTGCAATCGAAGAATTTATTGATTCGGTTGTAAATGAGATAGCGGAAACCATTAAGCTGTGGCAGACGGAATATTCAGGTGAGAAATAAAAACCTGGGAATTGACAGAGGTGTAAGAGAAAAATGAATGTTTTGATTGTGTATTGTCATCCAAGTAAAAACAGTTTTACCTATCAGGTGAAGGAAGCTTTTGTGAAAGGACTGAAAGCTGCCGATCACTCTTATGAAATTTCTGATCTATACGCCATGAACTTTAATCCGGTTATGTCAGAAGAAGAGTATAACAGAGAAGCTTTTTATCGCGAAGAAAACCCAATAGGTGATGATGTGTATGCGGAACATAAAAAAATCAATTCTGCAGATGTGATTGTATTTATCTATCCTGATTTCTGGACTGCTTCACCGGCAATGCTGGAGGGATGGTTTCAGCGGGTATGGACCTACGGCTTTGCCTACGGAGATTTTCCCAAGATGAAGGTTCTTGAGAAAGCACTGTTTCTGATCACAATGGGAGGCTCCTTGAAGGATGAGATCAGAAAGACTCAGGTAGAGGCTATGAGAACGGTTATGGTAGGAGACCGGATCAGAAACAGAGCAAAAGCATGTGAAATGTATGTTTTTGATGAGATGACAAGAGGTTACGGCAATGATGCAAACCGTGAAGAACGGATCGAGAGATTTACAAAGGAAGCCTATGAGATAGGGAGGAATTTATGAAAAACAATTTTGAAATTTTGACAGCTACAATGATGGGTATGACTTATGAAGAGGTGGAAAATGCCGTAAAAGAAAATGCGGTGGTTCTTTTCCCGGTAGGTGTTGTGGAGGCACATGGACCGCATAAGGATGATGAACTGATCTATTACGGAATCGATTAGTAGCAGTTGTACTCAGTTTATCCACGAGAGGGAAAACATATGGAAAGTGAATTTATCAATCTGACTGCAGAAAACATCGGTGAGGAGCATCTGTGCTGTATCATTCGAAGCAAAAAGCCTCATCCGGGTGTGGAAGCAAAGCGAAGCTGGCTTTCCGGGCAGCTGAAGGAAGGTCATGTGTTCAGAAAGCTAAATACAAAGGGATGCTGCTTTATTGAGTATGCACCCCTAGAAAAAGCATGGGTACCGATAACGGGGGACAATTTTTACTACATATATTGCCTGTGGGTTGATGGCAAATTGAAAGGAAAAGGCTATGGCAGGGAACTGATGGAATACTGTATTGCAGATGCCAGGGAAAAGGGAAAATCTGGCATCTGTATGCTGGGAGCAAAAAAACAGAAAAACTGGCTCTCAAATCAGGCATTTGCAAAGAAATACGGCTTTGAGACGGTTGATGTGACAGACAACGGATATGAGCTGCTTGCACTTTCCTTCGACGGTCAAACTCCGAAATTTACGGAGAATGCGAAAAAGGAAAAGATCATGAATCAGGAACTGACCATATACTATGACATGCAGTGTCCCTATATTTACGAGAAAATTGAAGATATCAGACAGTACTGTGAATCGGACAATATCCCCGTTTCGTTGATTCTGGTGGATTCTCTGCAAAAAGCAAAGGAACTGCCGTGTGTGTTCAATAATTGGGGAGCGTTCTATCAGGGACAATTCATAACAGTAAATCTGCTGGATGTCCCGTCGGTACAGAAAATATTGAAAAAGGGGGAGTAGCATGATGGAAAGAATTAAGGTAAAACAGATCAACGACCATGTCTGGCTGTTAAATGACAATGATGAATCCACAGGATATCTGGTGACGGGAAGTGAGAGAGGACTGATCATCGATACCATGACAGGATATGGAAATGTGCGAAAGGTGGCGGAAGAGATCACGGATCTTCCTCTCACAGTTGTGAATACCCACGGTCATCCTGATCATATTTATGGAAATGTATACTTTGAGAAGGTATATATACATCCTGCTGATATTCCGGTGGCCGAAAGGTTTTATCAGGATCCTGCTTTTGTGGCAGCAATCAGGCAAATGGACCGAAAGCCGGCTGAGTTTCTGACGGTGACGGAAGGCGATGTATTTGATCTCGGAGGTCTTGCTCTGGAAGTGTATGAACTGCCGGGACACACACCGGGCGGAATCGTGCTTTTGGACAGGAAGGACAGAATTTTATTTTCGGGGGACAGCATCCTGGAGCAGACATGGATGCAGCTGCCGGAATGTCTTCCCATGGAGCAGTTTCTTGCATCTTTGGACAAAATACAGAAAATGCGGGAAGAATTTGACTATCTTCTGACAGGACATAACCTGGAGCTTGTGGATGCTTCTTTTTGTGAAGTCCATAGAAAGGCAGTCTGGGAAGTCTGCGTGGGAATCAAGGATAACGATGAGCCCTACAGCTATTTTGGCGGAACCTGCATGGCTCATCCTTACGGAAAGGAACCCAGAAGGATTGTATATCAAGGTGGGGAAAGAAAATGAATTCAGTAAATAAGACATTGTATATTCCTTTATATGGAAAGGCAGCAGTGAGAAAAAAGGGAATCATCCTTCACGATCCCAAGGCTGAGCTGATATGGGAAAAGGAAGGCTTCACCCTTCATGGAAAGGCAAAGTCCAAATGGCTCACCTACTATATGGGCATGCGCAGTGCCGTGTTTGACAGATGGGTGCGAGAACAGCTGGAGAATACGCCGGAAGCATTGGTGTTACATATCGGATGCGGCATGGACAGCAGAGTGGAGAGAATCGGGAAGAAGGAAACCGTATGGTATGATGTGGATTTTCCTTCCGTTATTGAAGAGCGCAGAAAATACTATCGGGAAACCGAAAATTATCGGATGCTGGCCGCAGACGCAAGGCAGACAGACTGGATTGGAGAGCTTCCTGCGAGTGAACATGCAGTTGTGATCATGGAGGGTGTCAGCATGTACTTTCAGATTCCGGAGCTTGAGAAGCTGCTGAGCGGACTTAAGGGACATTTCGGTAGTCTGACGCTGCTGATGGACTGCTATACGGAGTTTGCAGTAAAGGCATCCAAATACAAAAATCCTATTAAGGATGTGGGAGCTCAGGTCACGTCCGGTCTGGATGATCCGGCAAAGCTTGCAGACAGCACCGGTATGCGCTTTACAGGGGAACTTGACATGACACCGGATGATCTGATTGGTGAACTGAAGGGATTTGAGAGAGCCTTTTTCAAGACGGTATTAGGCGGAAAAATGTCCAAAAAGATGTATCGGTTATATGAGCTTAAGACGAAGGAGACAAGGAGAGAACATGGAGATACAGAAAAAACTGTTTGAGTTACAGGATAAGGAGTATGCGGAATTTCAAAGCAAATTGACGCCGGGAATCCCCGGAGAAGCCTTTATCGGCGTGCGCGTGCCGGAGGTTAGAAAGCTTGCCAAAAGCTACAGCAAGGATCCGGAATGTCAGGAGTTCTTAAAGGAATTGCCCCATCAGTACTATGATGAAAATATGCTGCATGGACTGGTGCTTTCAGAGATGAAGGATTACGATGATTGCATCCGGGCGGTGGATTTGTTTTTGCCCTATGTAGATAACTGGGCTGTGTGCGATATCATGTCTCCCAAGGTATTTAAGAAGCATAAGGAACAGCTGCTTGAAAAAATCAGAGAATGGGCTGCATCGGACCTTGTATATACCTGCCGATTCGGCCTGGAAATGTTGATGAGCCATTTCCTTGATGAGGACTATGCACCGGAATATTTGGAAATCCCTGCCGGTGTCCGCTCGGAAGAATACTATGTCAATATGATGATCGCATGGTTTTTTGCCACAGCACTTGCAAAGCAGTGGGATACCACCATTCCCTACATCGAGGGGAACAGACTGGACACCTGGGTTCATAACAAGACCATACAGAAAGCTCGTGAGAGTTATCGGATCACGGAGGAACAGAAGGAATATCTGAAAGGGTTGAAGAGATAAAGGAAGCGATTATGAAGATAGTAGTGATTAACGGACAGAATCATAAAGGAAGTACATGGAAAATCGGCAATATACTGGCAGACAAACTGTCAGGAGATCAGGAAATCAGGGAATATTTTCTGCCGAGGGATTTGAATCATTTTTGCTGCGGCTGTTATTCCTGCCTGGAAGCAAGGGAAAGGTGTCCCTATTGGTCTGAAAAGGCACCGTTTTTTGAGGATATGCTTGCGGCTGATCTTCTTATTTTTACCAGTCCCACTTATTGTATGATGCCATCCGCACCAATGAAGGCTTTCTTAGATCTTTTCTTTACAAACTGGATGATGCACAGACCGGTGAAAGACATGTTTTCAAAGCGGGCTGTGGTGATCTCTACGGCAGCAGGTGCCGGAGCCGGAAAGACAACGAAGCTGATAGCGGATAATCTGATGAACTGGGGAATCCCGGAGGTGACCCGCTATGGTATTGCGGTGAATGCAATGAACTGGGAAATGGTACCTGAGAAGATAAAGACCAGGATTGAAAGAGATACAGACAGGATTGCTGCTAAAATCCAAAGGAAAAAGCAGGTTCATGTGGGGATAAAAACAAAGGGCTTATTCCTGTTCTACAGAGGAATGCAGTTGGCAGACTGGGGAGCCTCAAAGGCAGAGAAACAGTATTGGGAGGAACAGGGCTGGCTTTCAAAGGCAAGACCGTGGAAGAAGGATTGAGGAAAAAACGGGGAGGTTACATATGTTTCCAGACAGAGCAGAGGCAAAAAAATTATTGGCGGACGCAGAATTACATAATCCCGGTGCATGGGTCAGACACAGCGAGGTAGTAGCTTTTTGCGCGGAGCGGATTGCAGGAGAATGTCCGGATATGGATGCAGAGAAAGCGTTTGTACTTGGACTTTTACATGATATTGGCAGAAAATTCGGCGTGAAGCATTTCGGGCATATCTATGACGGATACAGGTATATGACAGAACTTGGTTATGACGAGGTGGCGAGAATCTGTGCGTCCCATTCCTTCAGTATTCAGAGGATAGAGGATTATATCGGTAATTTTGATGTGACGAAGGAACAGCAGAAAGTGATAGAGGATTATCTGGGACAGCTTGTTTATGACGATTACGACAGACTGATTCAGCTTTGTGATGCAATCGGTTCAGCAGAGGGTGTGGTTTCCATGGAGGAGAGAATGGGAGATGTCAAACGGAGGTATGGCGCGTTTCCACAGGATAAATGGGATAAGAATCTGCAACTGAAGGATTATTTCAGTGAAAAGATAGGCCGGGATGTTTATTCGGCATTGCAGGATTCGTGACATTTTGATATTGCACTTGAACTTGCCAGATATGTTGTACAGTAGAAAGCAAATAACAAATTATAGGGTTTGATAAGAATTTACGAGGATAATCAATGATAATATTAGAAGAATTAAATGTAGACAATTGGCTGGAAACGATGGAGCTTTCCATTTCAGAAGAACAGAAAAATGTATTTCCCATTCCGAATGTATACTGGGTTGGTATCAGCAGATATGAGGAAAAAACAACGCTATATGCAATCAAAAATGATGAAACTATTGTAGGCCTGATTGGTATAGGATACGACGAGGATGGCGTATCAGGATATATTAATCCGTTGATGATTGACGAGAAGTATCAGGGAAACGGATACTCTAAAGCTGCAATGAAGTCAGCGATTGAAAAGCTGAAAAATGACTATAAGGTTCCTGAAATTCATATAGGACATCGAAAGACAAATGCTGTTGCCGGTAAACTGTATGAGAGTTTGAGATTTGTCATTTTTGATGAAGATGAAACGGATTACTTCAGATCCCTTGATTTGAACCAGGTTTGATAGTTAATCGAGCTCTTTCAGTAGAGGGATGCTTTTTGTCTGCAGCCGAAAAGATGACATTTTATTACGGGACAATACTAAATATAGCATCTAACTCTGTGAAAATGGCGCAAGGAGGGTATATGGCACCGGAATCGGCTTGCTGTACCCTCATCGGAAGTATTTGAACAACAATTTACTCTGTAAAATGGAGCAAGGAGGGTAAAAGAAGGCGGAATCGGCATGATATACCCTCACCGATAGTTTTTGAACAGCATTTCATTCTGTGAAATGGTGTAAGGAGGGTATATGAGCAGGAATCGGCATGCTGTACCCTCTCCGGTAGTTTTTGAACAATATTTAACTCTGTGAAATGGTGTAAAGAGGGTATAGGAGGTCAATATAGGTTCTCCTGCCCATAAGGTATATTATAAGGTGAAATACAATGAAGAAATGGCCAAAGACGAAGCAAAAAAGAGAGTGGGAACTGATTTATGAAAAGGGTGAATTTGATGCCATGGAAATCGGTTTTTTCTTTAATTCTCAATATCAAGGGAAAGGATATGCAAAAGAGTCTGCTGCCGCTTTGATTGAGTATGCTTTTAAGACACAGGGAATACGCAGAATTACTGCAAGATGTGATTCATTAAATCTAAAATCCAGAAAATTGTTAGAGAAATTGAAGATGCGCAAAGAAGGAGAATTAAAGAAACATCTCTACTTTAAACATGATATGTCAGGGGAGCCTATTTGGGCAGATACATGCTTATACGGAATATTAGAAGATGAATGGAGAAGTTGCTTGTGAAAATAGCAGTTTTATCAGATATACATGGGAATTACATAGCATTGCAGAAATGTTTGGAACATGCCGAAGCACAAAATATTGACGCGTATTTCTTTTTGGGAGATTATTTGGGAGAATTTCCGTATCCCCAAAGAACAATGAAAATACTTTATGATATGCGTGAAAAATATCAATGTTTTTTCATCAGGGGCAACAAGGAAGATTATTGGATTAACCGGAGAAAAGATATCAATTGTGATTGGAAAAATGGCAATCATAGTGTAGGTGCCATGATCTACTGCTATGAAAATCTGACAGCAAAAGATATTGATTTTTTTGAAACAATGCCAATATGTGAGAGCATTCAATTTGATGGTGCTGCACCTATTTTACTATGTCATGGAACACCGGTAAACAACAGAGGGAAGCTGCTGCCTGATGACGAAAAAACCAGGGAAGTGGTTAAGGAATGCGCAGAGCGATATATTGTCTGTGGTCATACGCATACGCAACAAATAATTTTGAATGACGAAAAAACTGTTCTGAATGCCGGTGCTGTAGGAGTTCCGCTTCACAGTAAAATGAAGACACAATATATGATACTTAACTCGGATGGACAGGAATGGGAGTATAGATTTATATCATTGGATTATGATGTTGAGCGTGTCATAAAAGAAATACATGAATCGGGGCTTTGGGACATCGCACCCTACTGGTGCAGGATTACGGAGCATTTGCTTTATACAGGTGAAATCTCTCATGGAACAGTTTTAAACGAAGCTATGAGATTAAATGGATATAAAGATAACTGGTACAATATTGAGGAAAAGTATTGGGATGAGGCATTAAGAATATTTGAAAAGAAGAACGGAAATGAGTCTGGATGATAAGGAGAGAGAACCGATGAAGGTGATTAATTATTTTGAAAGTGATAAACAGGAGCACTGGCTTGAGGAAATTGGAAGATGCGATTGGGGAGCCGGGCAATTCCTGCATGATCTGTTGAAACAAGGCAAATTGCAGGAGTATGTTGGCGATAATGTGAGGGTTCTGATGCTGGTAGAAGGCGATGAACTGATATCGTTTTGTACATACGCAGAAAAAGATGATATCCAACCGACTGATCTGAAGCCTTGGATGGGTTGGGTCTATACATTTCCACAGAGAAGAGGACATCACTATGTGGGAATGCTGTTTGAAGAAATAGCAAGAATCGCAAAGACAGAGGATGTTCATAAAATCTACATTTCAACAAACCATGAAGGCTTGTATGAAAAATATGGATGTGAGTTTTATCAGATCATGAATGACATTGGAGGAGAACCTTCCAGGATATATTGCAAGGATTTATAAATTATGAAGAAAAAAGTGATTATTATTATATTAGCTGCATTATGTCTTGTATTTTTATGGATAATAACATCAGGCTTCTCAATCCAAACAAGTACATATATAACAGATGATTTTGTTGTATCTGAAGACGGAAGTATGATCACTTTTAAAGTAGGTGTTGGTTCTTCAATGGGATATGTAAGAGGCTATAAAGATGAAGGTGGCGGTGTAAAACCGCACTATTTGAAGTTTTATTCTGCCTGGGGAGGACTTAACAGCTCTATTGGTGCAAAGAATGAATTTGTTTTGGAACTGGAACCGGAGGATACTGAAATCTATTTGTACCATGGAGATGGTGGGTATGAGTTAGCTTTGAAAAAAGATGTTACATCCGGAGAATGGTATAGAGTAAGATAAAAATTTAAGGGCGATGATATGGGAAAACTTATTATACTTAGAGGAAATTCAGGTAGTGGAAAAACCACAATTGCCAAAGAATTGCAACGGAGATTTGGCAGAAACACTATGCTTATTTCACAAGATGTAATTAGAAGAGATATGCTTAGAGTCAAAGATGGGGAAAATACACTTGCACTGCCACTTATGAAAGAACTTTTAGTTTATGGCAGTAGCCATAGCGATTTTGTTGTTTTAGAAGGCATTATGTATGCAGATTGGTATAAATCCTTGTTTGAGCTGGCTATTCAATTATATGATACAAAAGTATATGCATACTATTTTGATATACCTTTTGAAGAAACATTAAAACGACACCAAACAAAGCCTAATTGCAATGATTTTGGTGAGGAAGCAATGCGCAGGTGGTGGCGAGAAAAGGATTTTTCTGATGTATTAAATGAAGTTAGCATTACATCTGAAAGGGATATTGAAAGCATTGTTAGCGATATTTGTAATACTGTTATAAACAATTAGAAATTATTGTACGGTGAGCAATAACAATGAGGATAGAAACAGAAAGATTATTATTAAGAGAAATGAATCAGGATGATTACGATGCACTTTTTGCTGTTCTGGCAGACTCCGATATTATGCAGCATTATCCGTACACATTTGATGAGCAGAGAGTACGAGGGTGGATCGACAGGAATATAGAAAGATACCGGATATTTGGATTTGGCTTATGGGCGGTCTGTCTGAAAGACACAGGGGAGATGATTGGTGACTGCGGACTGACTATGCAGAATATTGGTGGTGTGATCAAACCTGAAATCGGATATCATATCCGGAAAGATATGCAGCGAAAAGGTTATGCAAAGGAAGCGGCGAGTGCGGTAAGAGATTGGACTTTTGAAAACACGCCGTTTACTATGATTTTTTCCTATATGAAATATACAAATTTGCCTTCAGCCAGGTCTGCAATGTCCTGGGGATGCAGGCAGGTTGATGAATTCGAGGATGAGGAAAATGAGATAACTAAAGTATTTGCAATTACAAGGCAGGAGTGGCTGGCGCTCAAGCACGGAGGTGATTTCAGAAATGGTGTTTTCTGATTTCTCACTATAAAGAGCGGGAATGGGTACCATATGTTTTGGAAGGATGTTCTGATAAAAGACAGGCTTTCGATCATTGGATGGAACGAGATATTCTTTTTGCCAGACAAGTGAAAGCAGAATGCGAAGAGAATGGTGTTGTCTGCCTTGTAAATGATGGGTCGAAAACAAAGTGTGAGATGTTTCGCACAGTAGAAGGACTGTTTAAATTAATTTAGTCAAATGAACAGTATTAAATAGGAGTGAAAAATATGGGAGAATTGATAGTAAGGTATAATGAATTGACAGCGGAACAGTTTATAGAGTTGTGGTCGTGCGTCCTGAATATCAGCACAAAGGAATAGGTCGTTTGCTGATAAATGAATTATTGAAATTCATTAATGACAACGGCGTAAAAGGAACAGAAATATTTGTTGAATTATGCGCTGCTCCAGATAAGATTCCTTTCTATAAAAAGTTTGGATTTGAAGCAAATGAAGCACAAAGATTAAAGCTGTTTCATCGCGTGGATTGATTAGTAAGAAAATTGTTTGGGGTAAAAAGCATAGGCATATTGTATGAAGAATCTTTTGACCGGAGGGATGAAAATGAATGGAAGAAATGTACGAACAGGAGTATGTATTTTTGCAGAAAACATGGACAGGATGGTTCGCTTTTACAGAGATATCTTAGGATTTGAAACTGACTGGGACGGAGGAGCTTTTGCAGAGTTTTTTACAGCCGGCGGCAGGTTGTCCTTTTTCATGTATAGCAAGGAAGAGTTCATTAAGGCTATCAATGAAGACTATAAGCGGGCGGACGGAATAAATCAAACTTTTGAGATTGGAATGTGGCTTCCGACTTATGAGGACATTGACGAGGAATACGAAAGGTTATCTAAGCTGGATGTGAAGTTCCCGGCAGGTGGACCAATTACATATCCTTTTGGCATTAGGAATTTTTATGTGTCTGACCCGGAAGGAAATCTTTTGGAAATTGGAAGTGACAACCTCGGTTAAGGGAATCCGGAAATTCTTATTTTTGTGCCGATGGGAGAAATAACAATGGCAACGGGAATCATGATTATTGGCCCTTCCGGAAGTGGCAAAACTACACTTGGGAAGTTATTGGCTAACGAATTAGGGTATCCATACTATGATGTGGATGATTATATTTGGAGAACGGATACTGAAAAGCCATATACGGTAATGTATAGCCGTGAAGAAAAGATAAACAGATTAAGCCAAGCAGTTTCATCATGTGAACATTTTGTGATGGCAGGATCAATGAGCTCTTTCCATCAGGCATTTGATGAGATGTTTGAGTTGATGGTGCTTTTATACGTTGAGCCGAATGTGCGGGTTAATAGAGTTCATAACCGCGCAGTTGAAAGATTTGGTAAACGAGTGCTTGCGGGCGGAGATATGTATCTTAACCATATGAAGTTTCTTGAATCTAATAGAAGTTATGAAAGTAACGGTTCTCCAAATCTTCAGGAACAGAAAGAATGGATGAACAGCTTGCCTTGCGTAAAGATGGAACTGGATGGAACCGACGCACCGGAAGCAAATATAAAGAAGATTATCGAGAAGTGGCGCGAAGGTGTACTTGTAAATAATGCATTTTAGTGTGAAGGAGGTAACAGTATGAGTTGGGGATCAATTTATCTAGTTGTAAAAGATTTTGACAAATCGTTGGATTTTTATGAAAAAGTATTAGATATGAAGGTAAGTGCAACTAATGGGAAAAGATTTGCAATGTTCAATAATCCAGGGTTGAATTTGTGCCTGATGAATGGGTATTATGATGAACAATTTCCGGAAGTATATTAGATTTGGGAATTGGAATGAATATGACTCCGATAAGATATTTAAATGTATTTTCGGCTTATTGGTATTTTACATTTATGGATCCTGATGGGAATCCCATTGAGATTACCGGAGGCCATAAAGAGTAAAATTTTGATTTTTTTAATTGTGTCAGCAGTACTGACACAAATCGAAAGGAAGAATGGTGAATGGCAGATAATATGAAATTTGAAATTCTGGCAGATAGTATAAAAAGTATAAATATAAAAGCCGGAAATGCTGCTAAGAGTGCTGTGAATCAACTGATGACACTTCGAAACTGGGCAATTGGATACTATATTGTAGAATATGAACAAGGTGGAAGTGATAGAGCAGAATATGGAGCGCATTTACTGAAAAATCTTGAAAATCAAATATCAGAAAAAGGACTGAACATAACATTATTTAAGGCGTGTAGGCAATTTTATCTTGTTTACCCGCAAATTGGTTCGACAGTGTCGAACTTTTGAAAGATTTTTTTATGAAACTGAATGTATTAAATGTAACTGGAGTGTCAGAGAGTTACGCAGGCAGATAAAGACCAATCTGTATGTCAGAGCTGGAATTAGCAAGAAACCAGAACTATTAATACAACCATCGACGGATAATAAAGAAAATGGAACACTTACGATAAAAGATCCATTTACATTCGAGTTTCTTGGATTGGATGCGAAAGACGCAGTATCAGAATCAGATTTGGAACAAGCCCTGATGGATCATTTGCAAGAATTTATGCTAGAGCTTGGAGAAGGATTTTGCTTTGAGGCAAGGCAAAAACGCATTATTATTGATGATAAATACTATTTTGTAGACTTAGTATTCTATAATCGATTGCTACACTGTAATGTCATAATAGAACTTAAGAATGACGAATTTAAGCATGAAGATTTGGGACAGTTAAATGCATATGTAGGATACTATAAGAAAAATGAGATGTCGGAAGGAGATAATCCGCCGGTCGGCATTTTATTATGCACAGATAAAGGTTCTGAGATGGTAGAGTATGCATTATCTGGAATGGATAACCAGTTGTTTGTTTCCACATATATGTTACATCTGCCAGATAAGAAAAAATTACAAGAATTTATGTTAAAAGAAATGAAAGAAATGGGAATTTAGAAATTCCGATTTTGTGTTGATTAATTAAGGAGCGGTGGAAGGTAAATTCACTTTTTGTGAGAGATTTGGATTCCAAAACAGTAATGGAATGAGCTTATATATTGAGAGATAAATGGTAATTTTATGGAGAAGAACTAATGAACTCTAAATTAGTAAGAATTGGACTTGAAGAAGCGGAATTGTTATGGAAGATGCAAGTGGAAGCATTTCAAGGATTATATGCAAAATACCAGGATACAGAAACCAGTCCGGCAACGGAAAAAATTGATAAAATAATTATGCGATTGAAACAACCATTTACATATTATTATTTTATTGTGATTGATGAGGTTAAGGTCGGTGCTGTCAGAGTAGTTGACAAGAAAGAAGAAGAAAAAACCAAAAGAATATCCCCAATCTTTATCATGGAAGAATACAGAAATAAAGGATATGCGCAGATAGCTATAAATCTTGTAGAAGAAATACACGGCAAATCAAATTGGGAACTTGATACTATTTTGCAAGAAAAGGGCAATTGCTATTTTTATGAAAAAATGGGGTATCACAAGACCGGAAAGACAGAATCCATTAATGATAAGTTGACATTAGTTTTTTACAAGAAAGTATAGAGGGTATGAAATGAAGCATATTATAAAAAAATCTTTATTAATTTCAGGCATTGTAAATCTGCTTGGGATTGCTATTAACCTGTTAACATATTTTGTAATGAAAAAAATGTTTTTATGTATTACTTATTCGGGTGGTGAATGGGTAGGTTATGATGGATTTGGAATCATGATGAATAAGACTTTTCCGATGTCAGCGTCTCCAAATCAGGTCATACAAGGTGAAACTTGGTTATCTTTTGAGCCTATAAGTCTTTTGGTTACCTATATATTATTTTTTGTTATAGTGTTTACCGTATTACTTGTATTAAAAAAACGGAAATAAAGAGAAGGTCCAAAAAGCGGAGGGCATTGTTTTTAAAAGGGCTACTGGCATTCTATGTGAAAACTGCGATCCGGATTTAGTTCATGCGTGTGTTATTCGTTTTACGATTATATAAGAATTTCATATTTTATGAATTTGACAAATCGAAATTGGTGGAGAACGTACTATGAAAAATGTTTTGTATTTTAGCGTGCAGTGTACATGGGGGAATGTTTGTATTTGTAACGAAAGAACCATACTTTTATGATAAATTAAAAGATGGGTATACAAAAGATGAACTTTCAAGAAGACTTCTTGTGCATGAATATGGTCATACAATACAGTCCCTTATTTTAGGGCCACTTTATCTTATTGTAATTGGGATACCTTCTACTTTGTGGGGATTTTTGCCGAATTTACATAAAAAGAGAAAAGATGATCAGATTTCATACTTTTCATTTTTTACAGAAGGCTGGGCAAATAGACTTGGTGAGAAGGTAACAGGTGAAAGGTCAATGGGGAATTTAGTTATAGATTAGGATTGATTACAGGAAAACAAATTTGAAGTTGATGCACACTTAATTATTGGTGTTCAAAAGAGCAGTATTGAGAATATGGCACATCTTATTTAAAAAATAATATCATAATACAATTATGATGAAATTCAAACCAATGAGGATAAAAATAGAGAAAGGTTGTTTTTTATGGGTGAAGTTATTATTAATCCGGAATATTCGGAATGGATAAAAAGCATCAGTTTGAATTTTAAACAATGTCAGATTAAGGCAGCTTCCAAGGTAAATGAAGAGATGCTTTTGTTTTATTGGAATCTTGGAAAAGATATATCAAGAATGAATAAACTGGCGTTATATGGTTCAGATTTTTATAGTAAAATCAGTAAAGATCTTAGAGCAGAATTGCCTGATGTAAAATCTTTTTCAGTTACAAATTTGAGGTACATGTGTTGGTTCTTCGAATTGTATTTTGAAAATCCACAACAAGTTGTTGAGAATTCCCATACAGATATAAATCCACAACAACTTGCTGTGGATTGCATAGACGAAACGGTTTTTAAAATTCCATGGGGACATCACATTCAAATTATTGGTAAATGCAGAAAAGATGTTAACAAGGCACTTTTTTATGTGCACAAAACTTTGGAGAATAATTGGTCAAGAGCAGTTTTATTAAACTTCTTAGATACAGATTTATATGAGCGACAGGGGAAAGCGATCAGTAATTTTTCAAAAGTTTTACCTGATGTAAAAAGTGACCTTGCACAACAGATGACAAAGGATCCTTACAATTTTGATTTTTTAGCGCTCCGGGAAGGATATGATGAAAAGGAACTTAAGGATGCCTTAATGGCTGATGTTCAGAATTTTCTCTTAGAGTTAGGAACAGGGTTTGCGTTTGTTGGAAGAGAGTATCGACTTGAGGTGGGAAAGACAGAACAATTTTTAGATATGGAGGATTAGATGTTGATGATATTCACAAGCGAAAGAATCTTGAGGTCGGTCAAAAGATACTTGGCTATATGGGTAGTACAGAGTTGATTGCGAATCTTTTTCGTATTTCACAGACGGAAGAAAAGTTGAGGAAGGACGAAGTGGATAATGCAAAAACTGCCACTTCCATTCACTATTCTGTTGGGAAAGAAGTACGTAGTGCTATAGAAAAAATAGGGGGCACTATGCCCGAGGATTTACCGACGCCTGAGAAAAGCATACAAGAAATCGAAAGGGAACGATGGCTCGGTTAAAAGCAAAAGCGAAAGCAGGAAAACTGATGCTTGATGAGTAAATGAATTTGAAGTTGGCGAAGAGAAGAATGAAGTATAATATAAATAAAGAATTATTGAAAATAGCAAAACAAAAAGCACCATCAAATATAAAACTTTATCCACTTATAAATTGCGCAATGAAATATATGTTTAAATGTAAATCAGATGACGCAGTTAATGTTATACAATATGAAATTGCAGGATATATGGATGCGAAGCTAAAGACATATGTTATTGAACCAAGAGGTTGTAAGAAAGAACTTCCTTGTATAGTTTATTTTCATGGTGGTGGATTTTTGTTAAGGGCTTCAGGAGCGCATTACCAAATTGCAAAATGGTATGCTGAAAGAACCAAATGCAAAGTCGTTTATGTAGATTATCGGTTAGCACCAAAATATTCATTTCCTATTCCGGTAGAAGATTGTTACTGTGCATATCAATGGACAATCAAGAATGCAAGTAAGTTAGGTATTGATAAAAATAGGATTGTAATTGGCGGTGACAGTGCCGGTGGGAATTTGGCGGCTTCTGTTACACTTATGTTAGATGAAAGAAAAGAACAACTTCCTAATGGAGTAATGTTAATTTATCCAGTGACAGATAGAAGAATGGAAACAGAATCTATGAAGCGATATACAGATACTCCTATATGGAATGCAAAATTATCAAAAATGATGTGGAATGCGTATCTGAATGATGCCAGTGTAGTTGATGTGAAGTATGCATCACCTATGGAGGCTGAAAGCTTAAGTTTTTTCCCAAGAACATATATGGAAGTGGCAGAATTTGATTGTTTACATGACGAGGGTATTGACTTTTCAGATAGACTGCAACAAGAAGGCGTGGCAGTAGAATTGTACGAGGAAAAAGGGACTTGTCATGGATTTGAAACAGCGTTAAAAAATACGATATTAAAAAATGCAATGGAAAGAAGAATTAATTGGTTAAAAGAGATCTTATGAAAGTAAAGATTATATATACAATGAAAAATTTGAATTCTCACTTGAGGTATTTTAAGGGATTTAATAAGTGTTATATCTTGTTATAAAAAACTCGTCAAACCCTTGAAAATACTAAAGTTTTCATGGGTGTCCTCTCCGTCACATCTTGTATCGTGTTATATCGTTTTACCCTTGGTTATGACCTCTGATAAGGGAAAAAACAAGGGAAAGAAAATCAGGTAACAACTTATAACAAATTATAAAAATGGCAGTTGGGACCGGATGAAATGCTTTTAATACAATTATTGGAAAGGACAGATAAGATGCGATTAATATACGCAGAGTATAACCCACAGACAAACAGTATTGATGTAACCACATTTGAGAATTATATATTGCGCATTGATTGTAATAAGGCAGAGGATGGATTAAAAACAACACCTTGTTCGCAGAATTCGCTCAATGCATTGGCAATAGATGAACCACTTGAGTATGCTCGACTTGCTTTAGATGGCGAAATGCAGGAGTGGGTGGATGCAATTGATAGTTTGGAAGTCTGGTGATTTTTGATAAATGTTGGTAGAATATCTAGACTTGGTGTGGTAAAATAAAAGAAAAACCTAATTTTACGAATTTTTAAAAGGTGGTAGAAATACCATCTTTTTTCTTTGCAAATTAATATTTCAGAAACATAATGCAAGCATTTTTTAAACAAATCCGAGTTATTATCAGTTCATCAAATTCAAGGAGGTAACGAAAAATGGATGTTACAGGAACTATTAACGCAGGAATGGCAAAGGTAGCAAGATGCATGAAAAACAGTTTAGATAATTGCAAGACAGATGGAAAGATTGTAGAGCAGCAGAAAAAAATAAAGGCACTGACCAGAGAGATTGGCAGTCTTGCACTGGTCAGATTGGATGCTGGAGATGAAATGAGTCCTGAAATTATGGAACGATACGAAGCTATTAAAGTTGCAAAAGAAGAGATAACTGTTTTAGAAGGTGGCAAGAAGAAATCTACAGTAATCTGTCAGAACTGTGGAGCAAAGACTTCTGTAGACATGAAATATTGTGGCGTATGTGGTACAAGTCTGCAAGAAGCTTAGTGTGGTGGAAAGAGTGGTAAAAACGCTCTTTCCGTTAAAAAATAATCGATTTTAACAAAACAGAAACATTTTTTAAACAATACAAAAACATCAAATTTGTAAGATGTGTGTACAAGGCGCGAAGGAAAAAACACATACAAAAGCAAAAAACAAGAATCAGTAAAGAAAAAGGAGATTAGAGAAATGTCAAAATTCGTAGAATCAAATGAAAAAATTGCAGAGGCAGTGGTAGAAGGTTACAAGAAAATTGAGGATGGCGTAGTAAGTGGATATAAGAAGATTGAGCAGGGAGCGGTTGAAGGCTTTACAAAAGTTACAGACAAATGTGTAGAGAAGATGTTTGCAAAAGAAGGTGAATCTGTAGAAGATGCAAAAAAGAGACTTTCCGGAGAATAGAAATATGGACAACATAATAAGTCAGGATAATACATTCAGTTATAAATATTCCGCAGTGGAAAATAAAGAAATTCAGGAAATTCGCAAAAGATATTTGCCACAAAGCGAGAGCAAGCTGGAAGAGTTGAAACGCTTGGATATGCAGGTACAAAATGCCGGGATGGTAGAGTCGCTATGCATAGGAATTATTAGCAGTCTTGTATTTGGTTTGGGTATGTGTCTGGCGATGCAGATTATCGGAACCGGAATAGGAATGATGGTTTTAGGTATAGTGATTGGAATTATCGGCATGGCAGGAATATTAGTTGCATATCCGGTGTGCCGTAGAAAGCAAAGAAAAGCGAAGGAGAATTTATCTCCGAGAATATTAGAACTTACAGAAGAATTATATCAAGAGTAAAAATAACAAATATAAATTTAAAGGAGAACAGAACAATGGCTGAATTTTTAAAGAAAGCATTTCAGGACATGAAGGAAAGTGCAAAGGCACAGCATGAGGTAGACAAGGCACAGTTTAATGCTGTAAAGGCTGAGTCAAAAGCACAGTGGGAAGAAGCAAAAGCAATGCGTGCCCCGGAGAAGCGTAAGGCTATGATGCAGGCAGAGCGTGATGAGCAGATCGCTGAAGCTAATAAGAGAGCAGCAGAAGCACAGGCTCGTATTGATGCGGCAAAAGGAACAAAATAAGATAATTCGTGATAGCGAGATGCCACAGGGTATCTCGCTACAATCCGTTATGAGAGGTGGTGCAAAATGAAGAAAACAATTATGTATGATGTAAATGGGGAAAAAGTTCAAAAAGAGATTAACTATATTCCGGTCAGATATATTCTTGCGATTATAATCACGTTGCTCGAAGTGCTGACAATCTTAGGGATTGTTGTGGCATTATGCTATTATGTACCATATTTTTATTTAGCATGTTGGGTAACAGAGATTTTTTGCGTTATCCATATTATTGCAGCGGATGACAATCCGGATTATAAAATTCCGTGGCTACTATTTGTATTGATTATTCCGATTGCAGGATTTATGTTATATTTTCTTTTCTATTCAAGGAAGTTGCAAAAGAAATTTGTAAAGCGACTGGAAGATTTAAAAGGTAATAGCTATGAACCTGAGGACGATTTGTTGGATGAACTGACAGAGGAAAATCCGGTGGCAGCGTCACAGGCAAGGATGCTTTGCCATATTGCGGAAGCACATTTGTTTACAAATACCAGACAGGAATACTTCCCTCTGGGGGAGGATATGTTTGGGAGGTTACTGACTGATTTGGAAATTGCGGAGAAGTTTATTTACATGGAATACTTCATTGTAGAAGAAGGTCTCTTCTGGAATTCCATATTAAATATTTTGAAGAAAAAGGCATCGGAAGGTGTAGAAGTAAAGGTTTTATACGATGATATTGGTTGCATGACCACACTTCCGGGAAATTACCATAAGATATTAAAGAAATATGGAATTGAAGCAACACCTTTTTCACGTCTTAAGGGAAATGCGGACAGTGAATTTAACAACAGAAGTCATCGTAAGATTACGGTAATTGACGGTAAGGTAGGATATACAGGCGGCGTAAATATTGCAGATGAGTATATCAACGAAGTGGAAAAGTTTGGACATTGGAAGGATACAGCAATCCGTTTGGAAGGAGAGGCAGTATGGGAATTAACCAAGCTGTTCCTTGTTGATTATGGTATCAATGTAAAGAAGATGCCTCAAATCAGACAAGACCTGTATCCAAAGCAGCTGAAGGTTTGCGAGCCGGGGTATTTGATACCGTTTGGTGACGGTCCGTATCCAATTTATGAGCATAGAGTAGGAAAATGTGTGATTCAGAATCTTCTTGCAGGAGCTACAAAATATGCATGGATAACATCGCCCTATTTAATTATAGATAATGATTTATGTACAGATTTTGAAAATGCTGCACTTAGAGGTGTGGATGTAAGGATTATCGTTCCACATATTCCGGATAAGAAAATAGTTTTTGCCATGACAAGGAGCTTTTATCATCGGTTAATGAAAGCCGGTGTAAAAATATATGAGTATGAGCCGGGATTTATTCACGCAAAAAATTATTTGGTGGATGATGAATATGCGATGATAGGAACAATCAATCTTGATTATAGAAGTCTGGTACATCATTTTGAAAATGGTGTATGGATGTATCAATGTGAAGCGATTCGTGATTTAAAGGCTGACATAGTGGATACGCTTGATAAGTCCATAGAAGTCACATCGGATATGTTAAAGACGAATCTGCTTCAGCACATGATTTATTCTGTGGTTCGTATTTTTGCACCTATGATGTAGAGGAAAGGATAGATAAGATTATGAATGCGATTGAAATTAAAGATTTATCAAAGAGCTTTCGTGGAATGTATGCAGTAGACCATTTGAATATGACTGTTCCACAGGGAGCTATTTATGGTTTTGTCGGTGAGAACGGTTCCGGTAAATCCACTACAATGAAATTAATCTGCGGACATCTTGTGGCAGATAGCGGTGAAATTAAGTTATTTGGAAGGGATTATACGGATGCGGGAGTGAGGGTAAGAGTTGGTGCATTGATTGAAAATGCGGGCTGTTTTCCGGGTTCTAGCGTATATCAAAATTTGATGATGCAGGCGATTAACTTAAATCTGGGAAACCCTGATGAAGAAATAAAAAGAGTGCTTGAGATTGTAAGGATGGAGGATTCCGCAAACATCAAATTTAAAAGTTGTTCTCTTGGTATGAAGCAAAGAATTGGTATTGCAATGGCACTCCTTGGAGAACCGGCACTTCTTATTCTGGATGAGCCAATTAACGGTCTTGATACTGATGGAATGCGTATCATGAGAGAGATTCTTGTGGATATTACAAAAAACTACGGATGTACGGTTTTGATTTCTTCTCATCTGTTGGGGGAACTTGAAAAAATAGCTACCCATTACGGAATTATCAGACAGGGTAGGATGATAATGGAAATGTCTGCGGAAGAAATGGATAGCAGAGCACAGGTTTTTGTATCGCTTAAGACAAAGGATATGAAGGGTGCAAAAGCGGTGCTTAGAACAAAGTTTACGGATGTTCGTGAGGAAGAAGAATATATTCGTGTTTATGATGTTGATGATGCAGAAAGTATTGTAGAGCATTTATTAAAAAATGGTCATGTGGTAAGCGAAATTAAGAAGAATAAGATAGGTTTAGAAGAATACTACATTGAACTGATGAGTGCAAATGACAAGGAGGCAGTGTAATGGCAAAAGAACTTCATTTTGAATCTCCAAGTTTTGGAGAAAGAATAAAAGGTATGCTTGGTGTGGATTTTTACCGACTGTTTCATACACCGTTGTTTTATATTTTCCTTGCGATTGCTGCGGTTATTCCGGCAATGATTCTTGGTACTTCCGGGATGGAAAATCCACAGACAGGAGAAGTAGCTGAAAAACTTTATACAAATGTATGGCATATTATTGCAGCAGAAAAACCTCTTTATGTAGTAAGCAGTATTGCTGAGTATGCCAATATGAATATGGTATTTATTTTTGGGGGTATCATGGTTTCAATCTTTATCGGGCATGATTATAAAAGCGGATATGTAAAACAGCTTTTTACCACACACGCAAAAAAACAGGATTATATGATTTCTAAATCATTGACCTGTGCGTTTGCAATGGCGTGTATGTGTATTACATATCTTTTAGGTTCTGTTGCGGCAGGATTGCTTACAGGACTTTCTATGGAAGTGAATGCAGGTTCGTTGATAATTGCAATTTTGAGCAAGACGATAATGAGTCTTGGATGGGCAAGTCTTTATACATTCCTCAATATCATCTTTAGAAGATATTTTGGTATTTCCATTGTATCCAGCTTTTTCTTTGGAACAGGGATTCTGATTATTGGTGTTGCTGCAATTTTGGGAAATTCATCATTGCTGAATGTATTTTTATATGGTTCATCGGTATATGCCTGTTTGTCTGCAAATGTTGTAACTTTGATAGTATGTATCATTTGTTCCGTAGCGTGGGCAGTTATTTACAATGTAGCTGGAACACATATTTTGAATAAGAGCGATGTGTATTAGGAGGTAACCGGATGAATGCAATTGAGATAAAAGGATTAACAAAGAATTTTGGACAGAAGCAGGCGTTAAAAGGGCTTGATATGACAGTTCCGGTAGGTGCTATTTATGGATTTATCGGTGAAAATGGTTCCGGTAAATCAACAACAGAAAAAATCATTTGCGGACTGCTTCATCAGACGGATGGCTCGGTGAAGATATTTGGCAGAGAGCAAAACGATGCGGATGTTAGAGCGAAGATGGGTGTGCTTATTGAAGCACCGGGATGTTTTCCTAATTACAGTGTGTGGAATAACATGATGCTGCAGGCGGCAAATCTTGGTATAACGAATGCAGAGCAGGAAGTGGTAAAAGTGCTTAAGATGGTGCGTATGGAGGGTGCGGCATCCAACAAGTACAAGAATTGTTCTCTGGGTATGAAACAGAGAATTGGTATTGCAATGGCACTTCTTGGCAATCCTCGTTTACTGGTGCTTGATGAGCCTATCAATGGACTGGATGCAGACGGAATGCGTATTATGCGAGAAGTATTGTGTGACCTTGCAGAGAATTATGGTGTAACAATTATTATTTCTTCTCATATTCTTGGCGAACTTGAAAAAATTGCAACCCATTATGGAATTGTACGAGGAGGTAAGATGATGGCTGAGATGACAGCTCATGAGCTGGAGGATAGCTGCCGTACCTATATTGCACTACAAACGAAGGATATGAATCGTGCAAAAATGCTACTCGGTTGTAAATATTCTCGTGTGGAAGAGGATGAAGCCAGATATATTCGTGTATATGATGAGGCGGCACCAGAGGAGATTGTAAGTTATCTGTACAAAGAAGGTATTGTGGTAAGTGAGCTTTCAACTGATAAGATTGGATTGGAAGAGTATTATATAGATTTGATGAAGGAGGGCAGACAGTAATGGAAAATATGAAGTTTGATAAAAATACATTTGGAAAAAGACTTCGCACTATGTTGTCGGTGGATTTTCGAAGAATGTTTACAATGCCTTTTTTGTATATTATGGTTGGAATATGTCTTGTAATGCCGATTTTGATTTTGGTAATGACAACGATGATGGATGGTTCTGTTTCCGTAAATCCACAAACTGGAGCAGAAACTGTAATCGAAGGCTTTGATAATGTCTGGCAGATAATCGGTACGGTAAGCAATGATAGTACTGCAAGTACAGAGGCTGTGGCAATGGACATGAGCATTACAGCAATGTGTAATATCAATATGCTCTACTTTATCATTGCGGTGTTGGTATGTGTATTTGTTTCCGCTGATTTTAGAAGCGGATATGCAAAAAATCTGTTTACGGTTCGTGCAAAGAAATCAGATTATATCATTTCCAAGACACTTGTTTGTTTCGTAGGCGGAACAATGATGATTCTGGCATTTCTTATCGGAGCAATGCTTGGCGGAGCGATTTCAGGACTACCTTTTGAAATGATAGGATTTGGCACAGGAGAGCTGGTTATGTGCATCTTGTCTAAGGTGGTTTTGGTTTCTGTATTTGTACCGATTTATCTTTTGATGAGTGTAATTGCAAAGCAAAAATCATGGATGTCGATTTTGTTATCCATGATGGTGGGAATGTTTTTATTTATGATGATTCCGATGCTTACCCCATTGAACGCAACCATTATGAATGTTGTGTTGTGTTTGCTTGGAGGAGTTCTGTTAAGTGTAGGAATGGGAGCGATTAGTCAGTTGACATTAAAGAAAAAGGATATATTATAAGGTGGTTTTTATACGGAGCGTGTCAGTTTGGCAGCTCCGTTTTTTTAGAAAATTGTAAAAAAGTAAAAACAGAAACAAAACAGAAACATTTCTATGATAAAATAAAAACGAATATGGTAATTGGAGGTAGTGCAATGTTTAAGATATTGGTAGTAGAAGATGACAAGGATTTGAATAAAACAGTTTGCTCTTTTTTGAATCATAGTGGATATGAGGCGATTGACTGTTTAAATGCCAATGAGGCATATAATGCATTAACCGATAATATCATTGACCTGATTGTATCAGATATTATGATGCCGGGGATTGATGGATTTGAATTTGCGGCAAATGTCCGTGAATTAAACGAGGATATACCAATTCTTTTTATGACAGCCAAGGATGATATTGCTTCTAAACAGCGAGGCTTCCGTATTGGTGTAGACGATTATATGGTAAAGCCTATCGACTTTGATGAGCTGTTTTTGCGTATCGGGGCATTGCTTCGCAGAGCCAAGATTGCGGCGAACAGAAAGTTGGAAATCGGCGGTTTTGTCATGGATGCAGATGAGCACACTGCATATCTGAATGAAGAGGAAATTTCACTGACAAATAGAGAGTTCAGTATTTTATATAAATTATTGTCCTATCCGAAGAAGACCTTCACAAGAACACAGCTTATGGATGAGTTTTGGGATGCAGACACGGATACGGCCCCAAGAGCAGTTGATGTGTATATGACGAAGCTTCGTACAAAGCTTGCGGATTGCAAGGATTTTGAAATCGTGACAGTTCATGGGCTGGGTTATAAGGTGGTGTTGAAATGAAAAAAGTAGATTTGGGACACAAAATATTTCGAGTGACATATCATTATATGCTTTTTTTTCTGTTAGTTTCTTTTTTGGTAAGCTGCTCCATGATGTTGTTTGTTTCTGTTATGGCGGAAACTTTAAATCTTAACCTTACCAGCGAGAATATAAGTGTGGCGGCAAAGCTGACATTTGGCAATGTCATTTTGCTAAGTGTGTTATTTACTGTAATTGATGCGATTCGAAGAAAGTTAACCACAGAAAAAATTACAGAGTATATTGCAAATGCAGCTGGTAAGATTGTG
>JAGAQU010000079.1 GCA_017622575.1 Lachnospiraceae bacterium | reverse complement strand
GTGTAGCTCAGATTCATGGATGCAAAAATCCCTTCGCTGACACCGCCCTTTCTGGTGGTGAACAAATGATTGACAAGCCCCGTCTTCTCAAGTCCCGGAAAAGAAAGATACTCCACATCCCCCTTTATCTTCTGAAGAAGAACCTCTCTTTTTCCTTTTCTGTTTATAATCTGTTCTCTATCCTGATTCATATAATCTCCCTGTAATCTTCTGTTATCTGCATCAAAAGCCCTTTACCAGCAGGTGGACCCTTTTCCTGCCAGATAGGGAAAGGCATTCCTGTGCCATCTGATCTTTTCTCCGAGAACAGCCACCACATCATATCTGATCTGAAGCGCCTCATATTTTCTGTGCCCTACACGAAAATAATCGGAGGTTTTGCAGATTTTATACTGCTTGCGCACTCCGACTGCTTCCTCCGGCATCCCTGCCCTTTCATTTTTTCTGTATTTAACCTCCACAAATACAAGACAGTTCTCATGAATACCGATGATATCCACTTCCCCCTGTCTGCATCTGAAATTTCTTTCCAGAATGGTAAATCCATGCTCCGTCAAATAGGAAGCTGCCTTATCCTCATAGCATCTCCCCGTATCTGTCCTGTTCAAAACCGTTCCTCTTACCCCTTTTTATCCATTTTGCTTTTAATCTTGTCCATGGCATCCACAAACACCAGAATCTCCGCCACTACCTCATAAAGTTCCGGCGGGATCATCTCACCGATCTCCAGTCTGGAGAGGGTGTCTGCCAGCTTGTCATCCCTGTGAATAGGTACCTCTGCTTCCTTTGCCTTCTCTATGATTCTCTCGGCCAGCGCACCTCTTCCTGATGCAATGACCTTGGGAGCATCCTCAGCAGGATCATAGGAAAGAGCAACTGCCTGTTTTGGTTTATTCTTATTATCCTGCACAAGAAACCTTCCTTTCTTAGCCTACGCCCTGGCATCAAAGGAATACCCTGAAAGGATCGAAATATTCTTATCCTGTTTCAGGATCTCCTCCATCACACTGCCTGTTTCCTCATCTGTCTTTTTGACGAAGGAGGCGTTCATGGTATATCCTCTTTTATTCAATCTCTCATTCAGCAGATCGATATGGCCGGCAATCAGGTCAAGGGCGCTGTCATCCTTAAGCCGGAACTGGGTTGACACCTTTGTATCCTTCATGGAAACATAGACATCCACGCTGCCAAGGTTCTCCATATCAAGATGCAGAAGTGCACTTACCTCCCCATCCTTCTTTGCGAGATTTTTCTTGTTGGTATAGACATACAGTTCCCCGTTTGCCTCCTGACTTTGCAGCTTTAAGGGAAGCTGAATGTAGGTAAACACCTGATTCATCTGATTCATGAAGTCAATATTCCCTGAAAGATTGGATACGGCCTTTGCAAGTGAGGTATCGGCTCCCACTGACTGATTCAGGGTCTGACTGAATCGGCTAAGCTGACTGTTCAATTTCTCATAAAGTTCCTCTGCCTTATGTTCCTTTCCCACATCCTCCGGCGTCAAAAGCCATTGCTTTATCATTTCATTTTTTATCGCCTGCTGAAACTCTTTCCCGGAAAAAAGTCTGGAAATACTCTCTCTCTGATGGGGAGCGATTTCATCCGAAAAAAGTGCTTTTTCCAGCCTCTCCAGCAATTCTTCCATGGTTTTTAAAAGCGTTCCGCCATCCGGCTGCATCCCGCTGTCTGCCTTTTGTTGGCCTTCTGTCTGCAGTCCGCTTTCTGCCCTTTGCTGGCCTTCCGTCTGCAGTCTGCTTTCTATCTGTTGCTGTCCTTGGAGCTCCTGTCCTTCTTCGGTCTGCAAACCCGATTCTTTCAGGGGCAGAGCCTCCTCTGACGGCAATCCTACGCTTATCTGCGCTTCCCCTTCTGCCTGTGGCTGAACGCTTTCCCCCTCCGAAAGCAGGGAAAGGATTTCCCGGTACAAGCTGACCGCACCTTCGGCATCCCCGTCATTTATCATTACTGCGGCTGTATTTTGCAGAGCATCCGCAATCTCAAAAATCCCATCCGTGATCTGATGCTCAAGATTTTTGTAAGCTTCCATCTGAAAAAGAGTATTCTCGGTTACCGGAATCTCAAGTCTTGAAAGCTGCACCACGGTCTCCACGTTCGCTTCCGGGTTGGCGCTTACCACACGCAACATTCGACTCAAAGAATCACGGTCGATACTCATTCCCTCCTGCATCATAGTCTGCACCATTTTGCCTGTCAGGGCATTTTCGGGAATTCCTGCCATTTGCAGGGCTTTGGAAACATTAGGATCATTTCCCGTATTGGCATAGAGAGGGCTTAAGATCACTTTGGCACCGCTTGCATTTTTGATGGAAAAGGTCATCATCTGCCCTTCCTCTACAGGTATTCCCGCATCCAGCTTTGCCCGCAGCATCTGATTTTTCCCGATTGCCAGCAGAATGTCACTGCCGTTTTTCTCAATCACTTCTCCCGTAACGGACTGTCCCGGCTGTTTGGAGGCAATCTCCTCCATACCGTTTTTCAGATTCTGCTCCAGAGAGGCAGAATCCATTTCCCTGCCGTTTCCATCTATATAGGACTGATTTCCCTGTACAAATAACGAGGAAAGTCTCATAAATCCTCCCTTTTTACGCTCATCAGAGCAGATTTTTGATAAAGCTTCTCCTGTGAATGGGCGTAGGACCATACTTTCTCAGTGCCTCTATATGCGCTGCCGCCCCATACCCTTTGTTGGATGCAAAGCCATATTCCGGGAACACACTGTCATACTGCACCATCAGCCTGTCTCTTGTAACCTTGGCAATGATACTGGCCGCTGCGATAGAAATGCTCTTGGCATCTCCTTTAATGATGGGAACCTGTCTGATTGCCACCTTAGGGATCGTCACCGCATCATTTAACAAAAGGTCCGGCTGGGGAGAAAGCTTAGCAATTGCCTCCCTCATGGCTTCATAGGTTGCCTGCAGGATATTGATTTGATCGATTCTCTCCGGTGAGACAAAACCAAGTCCTGTGGAAACTGCTTTCTCCATGATCACATCATAAAGCTCTTCTCTCTTTTTTTCGGACAGCTGTTTGGAATCATTTAGATATAAAATATCACAATCTTTCGGCAGGATCACGGCTCCCGCCACAACAGGCCCCGCAAGAGGTCCTCTTCCCACCTCATCGATTCCGCAAATATAAGAATAAGACGCATACTCTTTCTCAAAACTCTTCATCTTCTCCGTTCTTGCAAGCTCTTTTTCATAAGCGTTAAGCTGTTTCTTTGCCTTTTCCACAAGACTTGCAACGCCTGCTCTCTCATCTTCTTTGTAGGTATTTATAAAGGCAGGCAGCCCTTTTAGATCGGCTGCCTGCAATAATGCTTTGATTTCTCCTATACTCTGACTCATTATTTTGTCCCTTCAAAAATATCTTATGTGCACCTACTGATGCTTGATCATTCCCATCTTGTCAAGAGGCCAGATTCTCATCCACGCTTTCCCGATGAATTCATCTCTATGAATATTTCCTACCACCGGGTCCCTGCTGTCGGAGCTGTTGTTTCTGTTGTCTCCCATCACGAAATATTCGTCCTCTCCCAGCGTGATTGGTTCATAAGCGCGCCCCGGATCTACAATGACCTCTTTCCCGTAATTTTCTGTCAGAATTTCTCCGTCGATATAGATTTTCCCTTCTTCATCGATATAGACAGTCTCTCCCGGAAGTCCAATGATTCGTTTGATATAATAAGTTTTCTCCGCATACCGGAAAGGAAACACAATAATATCAAAGCGCTCCGGATCAGAAAAGCGGTAACTTATCTTATCCACAATGAGATTGTCCCCATCGCTTAAGGTTGGTTCCATGGAACTGCCGCTCACCTTGGTTCGCTGTCCCACATAGGTTACCACCAAAAATGTCAGTATAAGGACAATTAATAAATATATGCTGGTTCCCAGCAGTTCTTTTAATATCTTTTTCAATTCCACTCCTCCGGACGCTCTAATGTAATTCTCCCTATCCTTCCACTTCTGAAATCCTCTGTCACCATCTTCGCTGCTCTTATCATATCAGGTTCTTCTCCCTTTAAAAAGCATTTTCGACTGACACAGATTTGGGCAAGAGTTTCATAGGAATCCTGCGTCTCTTCTATTTCATATCGCTTCCCGATCAGACCGGGATATTCCCTCATCACATACTTAAGTAATGCAAAAGCAAGCTCATCCGCATGAAGAATCTCATCATTGATGGATCCGATCATGGCGAGTCTTTCACCCACCTCCCGATTTTCAAAACGGGGCCACAAGATTCCGGGCGTATCCAAAAGCTCAAGATTCTGGTTTAACCGGATCCACTGCTTCCCCTTTGTCACACCCGGCTTATTTCCCGTCTTGGCACAGGCTCTTCCGGCAAAAGCATTGATAAAAGTGGATTTTCCCACGTTGGGGATTCCAACCACCATGGCGCGGACGGGTCTGTTCTTAATTCCTCTTTTTCTGTCACGCTCTATCTTTTCCTTACATGCCTCCTGCACAAGTCCCTGAATGGCTTTCACTCCGCTTCCGGTCTTGGAATTGATCTCCAACACATGAAAGCCTTTTTCTTTAAAATACTCTGTCCATTCCGTATTGTATCTGCCATCTGCAAGATCTGACTTGTTCAAAAGGATAATCCTGGATTTATTTTTTGACAGCTCATCGATATCGGGATTACGGCTGCTCATGGGAATACGGGCATCCACCAGTTCAATCACAAGATCAATCAGCTTAATATTTTCCTGCATCATCCGCTTGGCCTTCATCATATGCCCCGGATACCATTGATAATTCATATATTACCTTCCTGTTCTGTTATTTGACTAATCCCATTCCTTCTTCCTCGCAGGACAGATGAAACCAGACCTTGCCTGCTATAGTCTCCTTTTTGACAGCTCCGATATTGCCGGAGCGGCTGTCCTCACTGTTGTTTCTGTTGTCACCCAGCACAAAATATTCATCACTGCCGAGCACCACTTCATTTTCCGCCATCCCCGGATCAGCTATTTTGTCAAAGCTTTCATCTTCCTCGAGAAGTTCTCCGCCAATATAGACATATCCACCGATGATCTGAATGGTCTCCCCCGGAAGTCCTACCACTCGCTTTAAGTAATAGTGGGAATTTTTATTGCCGTTTGGAAGGAATGCCACAATATCTCCCCGCTTTGGCGATGTAATGCTATAGATAAAACGGTTAATCAAAACTCCCTGACTGTTATACAGCGCAGGTTCCATGGATACACCGATCATACTGACTTTCATCCCAACGGAAGAGACAAGCACAAAGGCAAGCAAAATGGCTGCCAGCGAGTAAAACAATGTAGAAAATATCTCATGAATCGTCGCTTTATTTATTTTCTTTTCTTTTTCATAAAAAGATAATCCTTTTCTTCTTGCCATTCCCTCGATTCCTCGTCTCAAAATACATCATGATTTTATCACACTTTAACTCATAAGAAAAGGACAATTGCAAAAGCAACTGTCCCTCATAAGGTTTCCATTATTTAACGATTTCTTTAACCTTAGCTTTCTTACCTACACGGTCTCTTAAGTAATTCAGTTTTGCTCTTCTTACTTTACCTTTACGAACTACTTCAATCTTCTCTACGTTAGGAGAATGTACAGGCCATGTCTTCTCAACGCCGACACCGTTAGAAGTCTTTCTTACTGTAAAAGTCTCTCTTGCGCCGGTTCCCTGTCTCTTTAAAACAGTTCCTTCGAAAACCTGGATTCTTTCATGGTTTCCTTCTCTGATCTTACCGTATACCTTAATGGTATCACCTACGTTAAAATCTGCAACCTCAGCCTTTAACTGAGCGTCTTCAATGTTTTTGATAATGTCGTTCATATTTGCCTCCTTGAATCAATTGGATGTTCTTAATACATTCGTAACAGAGGACCATCGCATTTTTCACAACGGTAATAATTTACCATACTCTTCTGTAAAATGCAAGCATTTTGTATACTATTTTCTACTATTTTCTTAACTTTCTCAATTCATTTCTTCTCTTCCGCTCTTCCCGTTTTTTCTTGCGTATAAAATACTCCTCGTTCTCCGACACCCATTTATCATAAAGGTCGGGGCGATTCTCCTTTGTCCTTGCAAGAGACTGCTCCAGTCTCCACTCATCCACCTTTGCGTGATCCCCCGAGAGAAGAATCTCCGGCACTCTCCTGTCATGCCAGATTTCCGGTCGGGAATACTGGGGATATTCCAGAAGATAATTGCTGTGACTCTCCGCATCTCCAGAATCCTGATTGCCAAGTACCCCCGGAACCATACGGGCAATGGCATCCATCAGCACAAGAGCGGGAAGCTCTCCGCCGGTGAGTACATAATCACCGATAGAGATATTGTCCGTGACAATTTCCTCCAGAACTCTCTCATCGATCCCTTCATAATGACCACAAAGGAAAATCAGATCTTCCTCTTTGGCCAGTTCTCTTGCCATAGACTGATGGAACACGGTTCCCTGGGGTGTCAGATAGATCACACGAGTATGTCTATTGTTCGGATTTCCGGTCTTTGCTCTTCGCTCCGCAATCTCCTCCGCAACAGCCTGATAGGCATCATAAACAGGCTGTGCCTGCATCAGCATGCCGGCGCCGCCTCCATAGGGGTAATCATCCACCTTCTTATGCTTGTTTATGGTATAGTCCCGGATGTTCACTGCCTGTAAGGTAAGCGTTCCGTTTTCCAGAGAGCGCCCCGTAATGCTGGTGTGAAATCCCTGCTTGATCATCTCGGGAAACAGTGTCAATACATGAAAATTCAACTCATCACACCTCTTAATCCAAAAGCCCGTCCAGAAGATGAACCAGTACCTGCTCTTTTTCGAAATCCACCTGTAAAATACAATCCTTGATCGCCGGGATCAGCACTTCTTTTCCATCTTGGCTCTCCACGATATAAACGTCATTTGCCCCTGTCTCCATGACATCCTTTAAGACACCGGTAAAGCTGCCATCCTCATTTACCACCTTAAGGCCGATCAGATCGGCGATAAAGTACTCATCCTTCTGAAGCTTCACCGCATTTTCTCTGGGGACAAAAAGGCTTTTCCCTCTGTATTTTACGATATCATCTATATTGTCATAACCTTTAAATTTAAGGATCACAAACTGCTTGAAGAATTTGACCCCTTCAATCTCAAGTGTAAGAGTCTCTTTTCCCGTATCAAGGAGAACTTCCTTCAATTTTTTAAAGCGTTTCATATCATCCGTTGTAGGGAACACCTTTACTTCCCCTCTGACGCCGTGTGTGGATGATATGATTCCAACCTGAAATACCTTTTCCATATTATTTCCTCAAAATTTTTTAGCATCATAAAGATTTTTCATGATGTAAAAAAGGATGTTCCTTTAAGGAAGGAACATCCTTAGCCTTAGACGATTTCTACGTCCACTTTCTTGTTTTCCGTAGATGATGCTGCTTTCACAACAGAGCGGATTGCTTTTGCGATTCTGCCCTGCTTTCCTATTACTTTACCCATATCAGATGCAGCAACATGAAGTTCAACGGTAATATGCTTACCCTCTTCCTTCTGGGTTACGGTAACCTCATCAGGATGCTCAACAAGTGCTTTTGCGATTACTTCTACTAATTCCTTCATAGTCCACCTCCAAAAGGGTTATCAACAGCTTCTTACTTTTCAATGCCTGCCTGCTTGAAAATTCTGCTGACAACTTCTGTAGGCTGAGCACCGTTTGCTAACCACTTCTTAGCAAGCTCCTCATTTACCTTGAATGTGCTGGGATCTGTGTTAGGATCATAAGTTCCGATTTCTTCGATGCATTTACCGTCTCTGGGAGATCTTGAGTCTGCAACTACGATTCTATAGAAAGGAGCTTTCTTCTGACCCATTCTTCTTAATCTGATTTTTACTGCCATTTTTTTCACCTCCGAAAAATTTAAAATTAATTGTATATTTGAATTGAAATTCAAAACTGGTTTATTGTTTCCTAAAAAGGAAATCTCATGCCGCCAAAGCCTCTGCCACGGCCTCTTTTGCCGCCCATCAGTCCCGGCATCTGCTTCATCATCTTCTGGGATTGCTCAAACTGCTTGATAAAACGGTTAACCACCGCGATATCCACACCGGCGCCCCTTGCGATTCTGTGCTTTCTGCCCGGATTTAAAAGCTTGGGATTCTTGCGCTCGGCAGGTGTCATACTGAGAACGATTGCCTCTGTCCTTGCCAGCTGTTTTTCGTCTATCATGGATTCAATGTCACCGAGCTGTTTATTCATACCGGGCATCATACTTAAGATGCTGGTAAGACCGCCCATGTTGCGCATCTGCTTCATGCTTTCCAGATAATCCTCAAAATCGAACTTACCCTTCTTCATCCGGGCAGCCATTTCTTTTTCTTTGTCCTCATCAATGGAAATATTTTCCTGGGCTTTCTCGATCAGGGAAAGGACATCTCCCATTCCGAGAATACGACTTGCCATTCTGTCCGGATAAAACTGTTCCAGATCAGAAAGCTTCTCGCCCATACCCACATACAGAATCGGCTTACCTGTCACTGCCTTAACAGAAAGTGCGGCGCCGCCTCTGGTGTCACCATCCATCTTGGAAAGAATCACGCCGTCAATCCCGATCTTCTCATCAAAATCTTTTGCAACTGTAACCGCATCCTGACCTGTCATGGCATCCACAACAAGGAGTGTCTGATGAATCTCCACATTGCTCTTTATCTCCTGCAGTTCCGCCATCATCTCCTCATCGATATGAAGCCGGCCGGCTGTATCCAGAATCACGACATTGTGTCCGTTCTTTTTGGCATGCTCGATGGATGCCTTTGCAATATTAACAGGCTTCTGATTTTCTCCCATGGAGAAAACATCCACCTTCTGCTTTTCACCGTTGATCTGCAACTGTTTCACTGCCGCAGGCCTGTACACATCACAGGCAACCAGTAATGGGGTTTTGCCTTTTTGCTTCAACTTTCCCGCTATCTTTGCCGTGGTGGTTGTTTTACCGGCACCCTGAAGACCGCACATCATGATGACGGTGATGGATTTGCCGGGCTGTAACTGAATCTCTGTGGTTTCGGAACCCATCAGTGAGATCATCTCTTCGTTTACGATCTTGATGACCATCTGTCCGGGATTTAACCCGTTCATCACATCTGAGCCGATGGCTCTCTCTTCCACAGCCTTGACAAACTGCTTAACTACCTTAAAATTGACATCCGCTTCCAGAAGAGCAAGCTTTACTTCTTTTAAGGCAGCCTTTACATCTTCCTCCGTAAGGCGACCCTTACTTCTAAGATTTTTAAACACATTCTGAAGTTTGTCTGTTAAACTCTCAAATGCCATCTGCTAAAGCTCCTCTAAAATTTCACCCGATAACTGCCTAATGCCTTCTGCCAGTTCTTTTCGTGACAGTTCCTCATTTCCCGCCATCCGGTTAATCTTTTCAATCTTTTCCTTGATCGTCATAAAGCGGGAAACAAGATGCAGTTTATTCTCATACTCCTGCAAAGTATTGTCGCAACGCTTGATCAGATCGTGGACGCCCTGTCTGCTGATGCCGTATTCCCCTGCGATCTCGCCAAGGGACATATCCTCATACACCGCATCCTCATATATCTTTTTCTGATGGTCTGTCAGTAATTCCCCATAAAAATCATACAAAAGACCTTGTTCCACGATTTTTTCCATTGCAATCACCTTAGGTAGCATACAATAAAAGAAAAGGTGTGTCAAGTATTTTTTCTTGACACACCTGTATTTCTTTAAAAATCTTCTGTTTTTATCTTCCCTCCTCGGAAGGAAGCTTGTTTAACAGCTTTTTGTAAGCTCTGCTGAAGGTAGAATAGTCCTTAAACCCGCATTCCATGCAGGCGATGGTGGCTGGCGTCCCCGAAAGGATCTTATTTTTGGCCGCCAGTATTCTCTTTTCCAGAATATACTGGTGCATGGAGTATCCGGTCTCCTCCTTGAATTTTCGCATCATATGATATTTGCTTAAGTAAAAGCAGGCAGAAAGCCCCTCAATGGAAAGATCACCCTCCAGATGATCATTGATATAGTGGATCATCTCCACGATTTTTTTGTCATAGCGGGCAGTTTTGTGAAAAACGCCGCTGTTCTTCATACAGCACCGGTTAAGCTCAATCAAAAGCTTTAAAAAAAGAATCCGGCTGTACATCTCTCCGGCAAAAGCAGATTCCTTCTCCGACTGTTCCAAAAGCTTTACGGTTTCAAACAAAAGGCCGCTGTCCGAGGGGGATAGTCTGACCACACTGCTGTCCTCCGTCTCTGCCATCTGAAAGCATAGGGCAAGATTGCTTTCTTCCTCCGAGTGCTCCGAGAGAAAGTCTTTGGAAATATAAAACACATATCTCTCATAGGGCTCATCGGTTCCGATAAAAGGCTTGTGTATCTGTCCGATGTTCACAAGGAGAATATCATGAGGTTCCAGTTTGTAGGCTTTTCCTTCAATATGGTATTCCACATTTCCGGAGATGAACCAGATCAGCTTGTAAAAATCATGGTAGTGATATTCATACTCTTTTGGTTCTCTGTCCTTTAAGTGAAACAGCCGGAACTTTTCTGTCAGATAACCTGTTTTCACAGAGTCACGATACTCCTCCATACGCTACTCCCTTTTTAGTCCTTCTTACCAAGATCCTTCATACAGATATTTAAGTCAACCTCTCCCTTGATTCCGTTAACGGAGCCTTTTGAGCTGTATTGCCAGATATCAAATTCGTAAGGGAAATAGACAGGTGCACTGTAATAGGCAAACCATTTCTGATAGTCTTCAAGCTGTTCCATATCCAGCATGATCAGAAATGATTTCAGGTTCCCGTAGATCATGGGAGTATACCCGGCATCCTTTATGGTTTCACAGAATGCAATACAGTTTCTGGTATAATCCTCCTTCGTAAGGTCAGCTGTTCTTGCCTTGTCACTTGTAACCTCTTCGATATCAAGCACAACAGGGTAAGAGACATCATAGGGTTCTATCATATCCAGCACAAACTCCGCTTCTTCAATGGCTTCTTCCTCGGTAACCGCCTGCGTAAAGAAGTATACCCCCGTCTCAATGCCATTTTCCAGTGCGCCTTCCATATTGTCGGCAAAATTCTCATCCTCCATGATTTTGCCTTCCGTACTGCCTCTCACACCGGCCCGTATAATTGCATACTCAACACCGTCTGCAGCCACCTTTTTCCAGTTGATGTCTCCCTGATATTTGGAGACGTCGATTCCCTTTTGGGAAAGAACTTCATCGGTATCATCCACATATTCTATCTGCCCGTTTTCAAGTTGCTTAAAATTGTCATAAACATAATTATGTTTCTTCAGCTTGTCTTCTATCGGAAAGAAGGAATACTCTCCATCGGCATATACAACCACATCCTCAGGAAAAAAGTCACGAAGCATAGCTATAGCTGTGCCGCCCCCGCTCATTTTGGATTTCAATTGGGAAAGAAGCTCTGTTTTTTCCTCTGTTCTGGCCTGCGCTCTCGCCTCTTCCATGTAGGAATCAAGGTCGGCCTGGGTATAAATATAATTTTCTGACTGTTCTTCAAAAGCGTGAAGCTGCGCAATCGCTTCCCTGCTCTCATTTTTCAGTGCATTATTTTTCAAAAGAAGAAAAATGCAACAGGTCAGTGCAAAAAGTGTAATCAGGCAGAAAACAATATTGGTAAGCAGACCGATTCTCTGCTTTCTTCTCTTTCTTTTTATTCTTGCGTTATCCATATAAAACCTTTCTTTTGTTTTTTATTATACATATCATGAACATTATATAACAAGAATGTTCTCTTTAAAAGGACTTTTCAAAGCACTTCGCCAAAATAGTTCTTATACCCTTCCCCATAAATCTCGGAAGCGCTGGAAATGATCATAAATGCAAGATGATCCTC
>JAGAQU010000078.1 GCA_017622575.1 Lachnospiraceae bacterium | reverse complement strand
CTTAAAAGCGTGTTCAGCAAAGGCTTCCACGCTTTTATGAGTCTCATTTGCGCCGTGCCCAAAATCGCCGCAACTTGATTTTTTGAAGGCCATGACAGGGCAGGTTTCCAATAAATACAAGAAAAACAGGAAGAGGCATCTCTAGGATGGTTTCTTCCTGTTTCTTCTTATTATATATGTTGTTATTTTAGTACAAGTTAGTTGAGCATGAAAGAGTCGCGGAAGATAACAAACACTGATACGGTATCACTCTTTCCCTTTTCGTCTGTTGCAGTGATCAGATACTGCATCATCCTCGTGCCATTCCATCCACCTTCCGCATCAACAAAATCTCCTCTCACATCACAGGTATATTCGGTTTCATAAGCGGGACTGTCTTGTGACTGAATCACATCCCCCGTAGCCGCTCTCTTAACCACCAGACTCGACAATGCATTGGGTTCCGTCACCTCTTCCGGTGTCCACATGGCTTTATAAATGATTTTTAAAGCATCCGGAGAACCCAGCATAAATTCATCAGCATAGAAATAGTATTCCACTGCTCCGTTTTGCAGATCCGGCTCTTTTGTATAGTCCGCATTTGTTACAATTACTTTAGGAGTACTGTTCTTTTTGCTGGTACGTTGATGCATAATTTTCCAAATATTATTCATCTGTCCAAAGCTTTTGAAAGCATCCCCGGAGGTATTTGGTACGAACCAGGTCCATCCATCCTCAACCGGTTTCTGATATGTACTATTCCCGCGGAATCCTCCATTCAGCGATCTATAACTATATTTTGAAGTTTGCGAAACCTCAATCCACGTACCTTGATCTATCAAATTATAAACCATAAAATATTTATAATACCATGTATCATATGTCATGGGAGTTATGTCTTCATTATATTTTTCATAATTTTTGATTCCCTGATTATAAACATCACCGTTGTTTCCATTGGGATACACAGAGACATCTGCATTACTCAAAACTGTAGAATAGCCTTCTTCATTATTTTGATGTTCCGAGTTTTCTTCGTATCCACCAATAAAATTGGCAAAATCAGCAGGGTCATAAAAAATATCAAGCATAAAGCTCAATTTTCCCATATTGGTATATGCATAATCTGCCGAGCTTTCTTTTTCCCAAATATGATACATGTTACCTACTATCAATGCCGTTGTAGGTGTCTCTCCATCTTTATGGTAGAGGCAGTTTCTGTATATAGCCAATAATGCATCATCGCTGAGATCATCTGTAAATCTTAAGCTTGAAATATCTGTGTCAAGCGAGCGCAAAGTTCCTCCCAAATACGTGTTCAGATCATTCCATTCAGCGCCAATTCCATAGACGCCTTCCTGATCAGTAAGATAGATCAAATCTGCATTATCTATCTCATCAGCCGTCACTTGTGATGGTGTTCTTTGTATGATTTCAATCCTATATCTGCTATTAAATTCATTCAGTTCATCTCTGTATTTTTCTACAATTTCCTGTCCTGACTTGCCTGCCATATAGTCATCTTCCGCCAGAGATTTCGTCTTGGCGGAATCTGAAAGATAAATCAGTAGTTTAAACCATTCGTTATTCTTAAATCCATGTCTCGCATAATATCTTTCATATCTTTTTTGATTATAGACATAAATTTTTTTAATTCCATTTTTTACTTCTTCTATTTTCGTAATACCATTTTCCTCATCACTGCTTACTGTATGAAACACCCATGCCCCCTTTTCCTTATCCACAGAGTAATTATACAAATCAACTCCCATTCGCAATCCCGGGAAATCTGAATAACTGTCATTTGCACTGTTATATCCGAAAAATGTATTATCTGCATAATCAACATTTGCGCAATCTATTCTCGTAACTACCTTAGAATAATCTCCTGCTGGTCTATCAGTTTTAATATATAACTCCTTCGACTCGTCTGCTTTACTTGTAAGAGCATATGCTCCTTCTCCATCAGTCACCTGTGTAATTTCAGCACGATAAACCGTTCCGCTATAAGATCCTGTTTCCGCATAAATGAAAGTAACTGCACAAGTTCCCTTTCCATTTTTTACATAGGAGAACTCGATTTTATCTTTATTAACAGAGTTGTTTACAGCTGCCGGACTTAATACATACATACCTTTTCCGGGTTCCGTTGCTTTAAAAGTAAGGCCATACAACTGATCTCCCACTTTGAGTTTTTCTCTATCCGTCTCCTGATTGAATAAACGAAAATACCCGGAAGGATAATCAGACATTCCATCTGATTTCTTATCGTCTTCAATTCTAATATACTTTCCACTCAGTGCGGATAGATCATACAAATCTGATTCTTTTACAGTATGACGTTCCGTAGCAGTATTATCTACCGTATAATTTCCGTCGGGCCAATAAACATAACCATCCGTCCAGTCAACTCCATCTTTTAATTTTGCCTGATAATCATATTCTTTCCCGTCTTCCAACGCAGGAGTTGATTTGACATCAAAGCTCTGTACTCTATACTTATATTCTGTGTCGTCTGCCCCGGCCACTTCAAATTTTAAATCATAATTATGTCCTGTCGTTCTTTTAACATCTTCTGTGGGATAACCGGATTCGGATGTACTTTTTGCCCAGAAATATGCCGGTTCATTGACCTGCCATTCTCCCTTAGGCTCTTCTGTTCCCTTTCTCTCCATCGCCTGAATTTTATAGCGGATTCCATGATCATCACTTCCCGCTTTGCTTTCATCGACAAGATCATCTAAATTAATATTATATAAGCCTTTTCCCTCACCAACATATTCAAAATAGCCATTACTCTCCAATATGTTACTCGTATCAGTTTCACGCCACCATTTAGCTCCCTCTTTGTTATATGCGCTTTGAAATTCAACATTATAATCACGCAAAGTATATTCTTTTATACTGCTTTTATCCAAACTGTATTCACCCTGGGAGTTATTTCCGTTTCCGCCAAACTGCTCTAATCCGGAGTCTGCTGACATATATAAAATTCCTTCATAACCAATAGGAACCTGCCTGTCATACTCTTCTTTACTTCCCCACTCAATCAGATATGGAAACATAGAACAAACTTCATGAGGTATGATTTCCACAATCCTGATTACTTCTCTCCTGTCTCCTTCTGCCGCTGCGGGTGCGGGTTGATTTAGAAAAATACGGGTTGCATTCTCTTTCGCTGATACGGCTCCTGCTTCCTTTTCAAGTGCTGTCACCTCAGCACTCTCCAAATCATCTGCCGCATCCTTTTTATTGGAAAAATGCAGGAAAACACCTGCAAATATGCATAAACATGCCACAAATAAGACGCAGCCAAGTGCAACATATAATATTTTGTTTTCCTGTTTTTGTCCTTTTCGCTTCATGTTCTTTTCCTTCATTTCTATCCTTGTATCTGCCACTCCAAATGTTATAAGCCCGGATCACGAAGATACTTTATCATTCCTTTACCGTCATTTCTTTGAATATACACAGAATCAAGACGATTTCTCACGGAGACATTATCATCCATCTGTCTTGTGGTTACCTTACCGTTCTGGTATTCATATTCAAATTCCATATTTACATGAATTGTCAGCGGATTGGTAAAATAATTCTTACCAATTCTCTTTTTCTCAGCCTCCGTCATCTCATCTTCAGATTTAGTACTCGGCTTAACGATACAACTGTCCAGTGTTTCCAGTCCAAAAGCCGTAACATACTGTGCCATCAAGTAGGGAAGCCGTGCGTCTCCGTAAGCGGGAAGCTGTCCTTTCATTGCTGCGATTGCCTCAAGAGGGGCCTTAGCTTCATCGGTGTAAGCACCAAGATCATAATTGCCTGTCATCAGATACATTTCACGGTACTTTGGCTGCCAGTAAATGGCCGTACCTATAAAGGTCATGTTTTTTACGTTTTTATCAAATTTTAATTCTCCAAAAAGAGCGCAGGTCATATCATCTGTAGCCGGATCAAGATTCGACGCATCCTGTTCTATATAGCAGGCTCCCTTTGCAGATAGAATTGTGTCTATCACAAGATTTAAGGATGTCTGGGATTCATTCTGGATCTCCACGTTTGCATTGGCTCTTCCATAAAACTGCAGTACAGAAAAAATGATATAACTGAGTCCGGCAAGTATGATTGCACTGACTGCAAAAGCCACCAGAAGTTCCACCAGCGTCATACCTTTATTATTTCTTTTTCCTTTCTCACTTGTACTCCACATAATGTTTTCCGGTTCCTTTAACTAAAACAACAGTTGCTTTCTTCCCATTATTGTTCTCCGATGCTATGCGTAAAATCCCGTCACTTGATTCCGGTGACATGGACAGCACTTTTCCGGTAGATTTATCAAACTGTACCGTTACTGTAGCTGCCCCAGGATCCGTAGGAGATGAAATGGTGACTCTTCTCTGCAGATCTTCCGTAACAACAGGCTCCGATTCCTCCGAGCTTTTGATATACAGCATATTGTTGGTCATATCGAGTTCCATGGTAAAATTACCTTTTTCAGACATGGACATCATTCTGGTATTTTCCAGTGCGGAATTAATTGTCTTTGCACACTTTTCCGCATCTCTGCTGTATGCCAGAGAGATGCTGATGGACGCCCCTCCAACTGCTATACTCATAATAGCCACCACTACCAGAATCTCAATCAAGGTAATGCCTTTGTTATTCCAAAGTTTTTTCATGCTTTCCTCTCTACGTGGAAGCGGATGCTTCTCCTTTTCGCCAGTTATTGTAATAAATATAGTCGGTATATTCCGTACCGGTAACTCTCTTTTCCATATCAATCAGCTTATCTTTATCCAAATCAACCAGAACTGTATTCTTAAAATAGTATGCAGCATAATCTTCTACTTTGATCTCGTCGATCTTGTCCTCTTCCGTTTCAAGAACACTTCTCTGCTCTGCTTCCAGAACGGACTGTACAAGTCCTCTGTTTGCCTTGACACTGAGATTTCCCTCCAAGGTAATCTTTCCCGTTGCAATGATAAGCCCCTCAAAGCTACCTCCATTTCCCTTCACAAGAAGATTACCGTCGCAAAGAACGATTCCCTTCTTCTCTGCTGAAAGGTCAAGCACGGAATTTGTTCCCGAAAGAATCCATACGCGGGCATTCTTGACGCCCTCCACTTCACGCCCCTCAAACTTATTGGGCAATGTACCTCCGGTCAGCTTATCCAGATTCATGAAATTAGCAAGAGGATAATCCGTACTGATTTTTTTACCGTCTTCCACAGCATCCAGCTTGTTGGGCTCCAGATTCACATAAAGCTGTGCATAGTGCTTTTGCATATTGTTACTGCGATTTGCCATATCATCCAAAGCAATTCCATTCTTCTTGAAGGTTTTATCAGCCTCGTCCGTATCTGTTAACAGCCCTGTGGTGTAAACCTTGGTACTGCCTGCACCTCCTGCCTTTATGGTAATATGAGATGCTATACTGGAGTTACCTGCTCTTCTCAATATCTCCTGCTTCAATTCCCACTTCTGTTTTGCTGCAGCTTCGCCCTCTTCTCCGGGATCTGTTGCCGTCATAATATCATTTACATAATTAATTTCCTGTCCATTCAGAATATTAAGATAATAATAGGTATAGCTTTTCCCATTATCATTGTAAACCACCGGAATCACAGGTTTGTTCTTATCCAGATATTTATTTCCAAACCATTCTGCCAATTTCAGATTATCCTCAGAGGGGCAGACCTCACTCACATCGGTGCTTCCCCCTAACTGGGGATTGGATACCCCTTTCAAAATATCAGTGGGAGCCAGATAAAGGAACTGGTTATATCGCATGGCGATGGATTCTCCTGTGCGGAGTTCCTGTGCCTCTCCCGTCGCCAGGTCTTTATATGCCTTTTCTCCATCCTTGATATCCACATACGCCACACCCGCTACCATCAGTGTGTTAAGACCAGTCAGATCAAGTGTAGAATTCATGCCGTTTATCACAATCGCACTGCTGGTTGTATGCGCAGCCTGCATTTTTTCGCCTACCGCATACTTATCCTTTATGTTGCTGTTTTCAAAAGTCGTATAAACTGTACTTCCACTGTTATTAAAGTTATAACCGTAATAATTTCCGGAAAGTGTAACACTGCTGTTTCTGGCATTCAATTCCAGATCATCAGCCGTATAAATATTCGCTCTTGCATTTAACGTTGATGGTGTAGCAGTCTGCTTTAACACAGGAGAAGCCGGTTTTCCATCTTCTACCGTTCTGATGTTTTCCACCCAGAGATTAGACTGTGCTTCCTTGGTAGGATCCGGCGATTCAATAGTAACTCCTGATTCACAGATATTAAAATCTCCCTTGGAAATAATATAACTGGAATCCGTAAATTTCACAGTGGACTTATAGAAATTCATACCATCATACAGTTCCGACCCGTAAAGATATCCATTGTACGATGCATTTGCACCGGCGCTGTCAATTCCTGCATAAACATTTCCCTCCACAAAAGCGCTGGCGGAACTGAATGTAATCCCCTTATTCCCAATCAGAGAATAATCAAGGAACTGACTGAAATCCTGATAAAAATTAATATAAGGCACTTCAATCACAATATCTGTCGTGATCACAGACTCATATTTGTCATCTTTTACATACTTAACCTTTACATCCTCCAGCACATACTGCCAAAGCACTGCGCCAGTCTCCGGATCGGGTACAATACTGGCTCCATTATAAGAAGTAACCTGCAATTGTTCATTCGTTTCACTTCTTGAAATATAAGAATTTAATTTCACCAGGGTTTCATCTTTGGCCACATTGTCCCCTTCACCGTACAGCGCAGTCAGTTCATTCTTAAACATTCCCGCAAAAGCAACATACGCCGCATTCTGCGTAGGATATTGTCCCGTGGTATTGGCTTCAATCAATGTTTTGGAATAAGATCTCTGGAGTGCTGCCGAAACATCTCTTCCGATACCATTGTAAATATCGTCAAGACCGATTTCATCCACATAGAAATTCTGCTTCATGGCATACTCAATCTGCTTCATCCTCAAATTGGCCGAGCTCACCGAAATAATAATCGATGCAAGAATAACAAGAAAGCTGACAGCTACCAATACAATGATCAAAGTAGAGCCGCTATTATTCAATTGTCTTCTCTTCTTATTTGTCAATTTTCGTAGCCTCCACATGTGCAACCCGCTTATTAGAATCACTCTGATCAAACATTTCTATCTCCACTGCATAACCAACCGTCTTATATTTTGATCTGCCGATTGTCTCACTCTCTTTATCTGCATCCAATTCAAAACTCTGCCCGTTTACCTTTACATTGGTCAAAAATTTCCCATTTGTTCCGGCTATTGTCCTCTCTCCCGGCGTAATTCCTGACTTGACGAAAAAATTCTCACTGTAAACTTCATCATTTACAGTAATCTTGTTAAAATTATAGAACTTATCGCTGCCGCTCTTTTTCCCTAAAATAAAATAAATGTTGGTATCACCTGTACTCTTGATCTCCAATTCATTGACACATTGGTTTAGTCCGTTTGCATCCATAAATGCTCTTGCAAAAATGAAAGCATTACCACCCGACTCACTTCCCTTTTCCGTGCCGGATGCCGGATACAATTCATAATCTGCTTTATAAACACAATAGCTTAACTCTGCCTCTGCTGTACCAGTTTTCGGATAACTGTAAGTGACATCACAGCGCGCACTCATCTGTGCAGAAGTCTCTCCTCCTGACGAAGGTGATTTTACAGTAACAAGCACAGTCTTTTTCATGTTTGCCAAAATATCTGCATCCGTAAGAGTTGTTTTCCCCTCCGCTGCCAATTTTGTCAAAAGCTCGGAAACACAGATATCGTCGTACATGTTAATCTCATCCGAGATCACCGGAAACCTCACGGCATCAGCCTGGGCAACATCATAGAAGCCTGATACGTTCACATTTGCCGCCGTAGTCTGATCAAACTGGCTATATTCGGCAGGCATAAACTTGGCATGCATAGTATACTTTTTGCCGCCGATGTCAATATCCTTCTTCTCACAGATAAAAGGAGTAAACATGGCATCAATCGCTGCTGATTCTTCCGCCGTAATATCTACCGGCTTACTAAAACTGCTTTTTATCGCATTTGCTCTCGTTATTGCTGCATCAAGTTCCGTACCTGAAGTAATATAGGAATAGGACACACCATCCGAAGTAACGCCGCCTTTGAAGTCTTTGACATAATCCTCCACGGAGATGCTTTTGATGGTCTCCAGTTCCTCCTGCGCATAAGCCGTCACCTTTTGGGTATTGTGGGCTTTGTTGTTCAGAGTAGCAGACAGACGAATTCCGGCAAATAAAGGCACACAGGTCAGTGCAATCAGTGCAATACAAACAAGGACTTCCACCAAACTAAAGCCCTTGTCTGTAAATGTTCTGTTTTTATCATTTTTTTCACTGACCACGTACTGCATTTTCTGTTAAATTCCTGCTTTTCTTTCCATGTTCAAAACTAATTGATGATAATATCCCCTTCAGTTCCCTTGATCGTCACTCTTGGCTTCTCTGCGTCATCATTCAAGGTAGTTACCTTGACGATTGCATCTGAGGTATTATAGATATTCAGACTGATCTCCACCTTGTCCGAATCGTCCAGACGGGAAGAGCTGATGATCTGCAGTTCAATATTGCCGTCCTTGTCAAAATCCACACCGGCATCGTCATATTTTGTTTTGCCGATCTCATAATAAGCATTATACTTTCCGGTCTCCCCTTCAAAGTAAATATTTACTTCCTGCTTTGCATTCTTCGGAGAAGACAGATAAGTAGATTCCGTCACATCATTGCTCTGTCCCACAATAATGGCATCCACATCAGCTCCGGGCTGGTTTAACAGGATAAAGAAATCAGGAGATGCGGCTACTTCTGTCGTATCAAAATTTCCACTTGCCTGTTTAAACACGTTGGTGGTTCCCTGAATCATGTTTGGCTCTAAGAACTGCACAGTATTTCTTCCCTCACCCTTAAGAGCATACTGACTTAATGTCAGATTACCGCTCACAAGATTCATCTCTCCCGAATAGCTTGCTTCCAGCTCCGTAATTACCATGCGGTCATGATAATCTGCGATATATTTCAAAAAGTCTTTAAACTCTTCATATCCTGCGTCATAGGCAAATCTTGTCTGGGTCTGTATTCCTGTCAATCCAAGTCCCAGGCTGGTTGTCTGTGTGTTATCCTCAATTACCTCTGTCTGGGTTGTATCTCCGGTCTCTGCCTCAACATCCTCAATAGCCTGCTCTTCTGCGGTGGAAGTAACCTGTGCCGCCACATCATCCCCAAAGGCTACCTGATACAGAGAAATAGGTATCACCTGCTCAGTGTTGTGGATAAATAAGATACTTGCCTCCTGAGGCAGATCAGACGGGAATTTTGAGAGCAGCTCCGTCTCCATCGCTGCCATCTGCTCCGCTGCTTTTCCGTACTCTTTCTCCATGAGGGCCAGTTCTTCCCTGTACTTTACCTGCGCATTCAGATCCGAGATTTCCTTTCCAAGGCTGTCCACCTTATCCATTAAAGGCTGGATGATAAAGAAGTAAGGAACGCATACAATAATTACAATCACAAGAATCAGCAATAATTTTTTATCTCTCTCGCTTAATTTCATTACTGTGCCCCTCCTTCCTCACCGGTAGTCTGTGTTTCGCCTTCTGTCTCCTCCGCCGGGAAGATCAGCTGCCACTTCATATTGAAGTTTGATGTTTTGCCTCCGAGCTCTGCATTCGTATCCAGAATATCCTCCACTCTCACATCGGTAACATAAGGAAGTTTTTTCAGTTCGATCACAAATTTTGCCAAAGCATCCTTTCCGTCAGAAATACCCGTCATCTCCACGCTGCCGTTTTTGATGGAAATATCTATGATTCCGACACTCTCTGGCATTACCTGTTCCAGATCAAGAATCATCTGATAGGTCATTTCGGAAGGATTCTTTGTGCTGTTATAGTAATTATTGATCACATCATAATTCTGCTTGGCCGTAAGATATTCATTGTAAGTTGCTTCCGCAGTTCCAAAGTTGTTAAGTCTGGCCTGCAGATTCTTTTTTTCATTCTCAAGAGTACTTGCGGACCAGATCAAAAATCCAATGGTTCCTCCCACTGAGAGAGTTGCAAGAACAATAAGAATAATAAAGATGGTATAGCTTCCCGTTCCTTTCTTTTCTTCCTCCACTTTAAGATCCAGCGGCTGAATCAAAGCGCCGATACAGGGAAGATAATCCACAATCTTCTCATAATTAAGACCTGCAGGATTATTTTTTGCGATCTTAACCCCTGCCAGTTCCTTAATCAGCATAACTTCAATACCAAGTTCCCTTCCGAGGACCTGAGGGAATCCGATCAGATCAATACCTGTTCCCATCAGCTTCACCAGTTCTATGGTAGTGCCCGGATTCCGACTGGTATGGAACTCTGCCACTCTGGTAACCGAGGAGGAAAAATCTTTAATGATCTCACTGTACTCATCCGGTGTCAGTTCCAGATCCACCTTACGTGGATCAAGCAACGTATCCTCTGCCTCTGCCTCTGTCAGTCCTTTAAACTCTGCCAGATTACGAATGATGGTATCCCGTCCATAGGGAATGGAACGCTTGAACAACTGCGTTTTGCCTCTCATGATACTGATGTTACTTACATTCCTGTCCATCTGGATTGCCAGCACGGTTCCCTGATTCAACTGCTTTTTCAAGAGCTGATAAAGAGAGTTATTGTAATAATCAACTGTGATTACCGGCATCTTCATCATATCTGCCAGCTGATAATAGCCTTCCACCATCTGCTTCTGGAATGCCATCACAAGAACGGAAATATGTTTTCCTTCCGCATTCTCAAAGGTATCCAGAATAGTATGCCTGAAAATATAATCTTCCAGATTATTCATCGGAAAATAGTCTTCCACATTGGCATTGATGATCTCATCTATCTTCTTTTGATTCTTCATATAAGGAAGCACGATTTCCTTATTTGCAATTCTCTTGGAAGAAATCACAAAAGCAATCTTGCCTCTTTTAATTCTGTTGTTCTTCAGTGCGGCGTATAGCGCTTTGGCAGCTCCTTCCACATCCTGAATCATGCCGTCCTCAACGGTTCCTGTAGGCAGGGGAACTTCAAAAGCATTTTTTACTGTAACTGCGTTACTGCTCTTAGTTAATTCGCAGACACGCATTCCTTCGGTTTCCACGTAAACGGAGAGTATTCTTCCCATCGGCTACTCTTCCTCCTTTGTTTGTTTGCATCTAAGTTGTTTGATAGATGCTGATATCAAAAAGTCCTATATGACTATTCATTATACGTCATAAGGAATCAAAATGTTTATGACTCATGTGTGCTAAACATTTCAATGAGCCTTTGAACATACAAACGTGTTCAGCATAGGCTTCCACGTTTGTATAAAGTCTCATTTCCATAGCACCAAAATCGTCATAAATCATTTTGATTCCTTATGGCGAAAAACTATCATGAGACTCTTTGATATCAGCACCTTGCTATAAATTAAACATGCTCAAATACCATGTTATGAGATTATTTCCGTAGAGCATGGAAATAAAAATACCAAACGCCAAATAAGGACCGAATGCTAAAACTCTGTCCTTTCCCTGCACCTTCATCAAGGTAAGATGTATGACAGAACCGGCGATAGAGCCTATCATCAGTGCAAGCAGTATATTCTGCCATCCAAGCAGAAGCCCCGCCGCTGCCATCAGCTTGATATCTCCGCCGCCAATACCTCTTCCTTTGGTTATCCAATATATAATTAAAAACAGTCCACTTACAGCAAAAAAACCTATCACATAGTTATACCAATGTGCCAGGTCTAAAATCACCCGGACAATACCTAAAATTCCGATGACGATATTACATCCAAAGGGAATCTCATATGTCCTCCAGTCTATTACACTTATCACGATCAGTACAGAAGCACATATGCAAAACAGTATGCTCTCCGGCTGAAATCCCTTCGCCATAAATATCCACACATAGATCAGACCGTTTAACAGTTCAATCAGCGGATACTGCACAGAAAGCTTTGTCTTACAGTTTCTGCACTTTCCACCCTGTACAAGAAAGCTGAACAGGGGAATGAGTTCATACCATTTCAAAACGTTCCCACAGCTCATGCAGTGGGAACGTTCGAAAACTATATCTTCTTTTTTAGGTATCCGGTAAATACATACATTCAAAAAACTTCCAATGGATATTCCGATCAGGAATATCATGATGTATAGGATTATGTATTCCATGCGGGAAACCTCTTGATTTTATATTCTTTATAATTCACCACCATCAACCTGCAGGAGATGCAGCAGGTGCAGCAGGTGTAGAAGCAGAATCTCCTACCGTAATAAGAACGGATCCATCACTTTTAGTGACAGTTACTACTACTTTTGTTTTACCTTCTAGCTGAACCATAATTTTTTCTGCGCCTTCAGATTTCAATTGACTCTTTACCCAATCTGCTGTAATATCACCTGCTTTTTCTTCTCCTAATGTTTCCGCAACCGCATCTCCCAGTCCATTAGCCAATGTGCTCAAATCCTTCGCTGTTGATAATGCCGCAACATCAGTTGTATAGTTAGTATCTGTCATAACTTCAGGATCCAATATTGCTGTTGTAACCGCAGTTTTTACCGTATCAGCAAACTGTGTATCAGAAGATACTCTTGTTCTTTCAACATACTTCAATAACTGAGGTGCCATAACACCGATCAAAATTGCCATGATGGCAATAACGATAATAAGTTCAACAAGGGAAAAACCCTTGTTACCAATTGATTTTTGCTTTTTCATTTCTTATCTCTCCTTTAAGCCTCTTTGTCAGGAATGTTTACTAATGTACATCCCTGTATTTATAGTGCTATTTTACTACTTTATCATCATTTTGTACAGAAAATTTTACATTTTTCTTCAAAATTCTTTCATAATTACAATAAATAATTTTTCAATATGCAAATCAGCAGTCATCTTGTCATATACTGTCATCCATCAAAATCGCGCACATATAGAAAGGTGCAGGCAAGTCCTGAATCGGAGCAGTATTGGAAAGCAGCATCAGCTTCAGTGCTTTCTCAAAGTCTCAAATCATTATTTGGCGATTTTGGGCACTGCTGAAATGAGACTCATAAAAACGTGGAAGCCTCTACTGAACACGTTTTTAGTCTCTGAGGCTCATGGAAGCGTTCAGTGCACATGAGCCATGATTTGATTTGAGACATTGTATATCTGATACTTAATATTACACACTTAGTTCTCCCAGTATAAATCCACTTTTTCTTTTCCTTTACCTTCCCTACAAGAGTCTCCGTTTCCTCCTCCGGCACATTTTCTTTGCGAAGGAATGCGCGGAGTACATTTGCAATGATATCAAGTAGATAATCCGGGGTATCCTTCAGGATCTCGTCCACTTTCTCAGTAGGAAGAACACGGAACTGTTCCACATCCTCTATACTCTGAAGCTTGTTGATCAGCATCACGAGGGAAATCTCATCTCCATGATCGATCAGTGTTTCGGTGCTGTCCATCTGCCTTTTCCTTCATAATACACAATAGGAATGATAGGCGGGTAGGCGAAATCCTTCCGTCTTGTACAGCCCGGATTCTCCTGTTCCATCCGTCTCTCATACCGCTCCCAGATGTAGACCATATAGCGGAATATCTGCATATGGATATTATATTCTACATTCGATTTATGTTCAATAAGTGAGATAAGAAAAAACGATGTAATGTTGTTTTCTCCACGGATTTTTATCTCTTTGATTCTGTCTGCTTCCCTCTCATTGGAAAACAGCGGCACAAACTCCTCAGACACATCCTCAATATCCTCCGGCCGTACATCCTTGAAATGCGGCAGATCCACATAGTCATTCAGAAACTGGCAGCAAAGGTTGTTGTCCTCAAAGATCACTTTGCCTGTCTGCACTCTTCTTTTAACAGTGATCAGTGAATCATCAGGCGAAACGCCTGTAACTTTGGCAGAAATCAATACTTTCATTTCTGCAATAAGACATTCCATATCAAATACATGGAACAGGATGCATTACCGACAGCCATAGAATATATAAATAATGCATTTTCTTTTCATGAAAGAATAATCACACTGTAACAGAAGCGTTTCCAGTACGCAAGTAAATTTATGATTTTTAAATTTTTTTTATTTTCTTTATAAATAATTAATGAGTAGCGTTGAATACTGAGATGCTTTATGCTGTGATGTCTAAAATCAATATCTGGCGATTTTGGGCACTGCTTCAATGAGACTCATAAAAACGTGGAAGCCTTTGCTGAACACGTTTTTAATCTCTGAGGCTCATGGAAGCGTTCAGTGCACATGAGCCACGAATTGATTTTAGACATCACAGCATTCCTCACCACAGCATTCTCCATCACAGCATTCCTCACCACAGTATCCGATTAATTTGTGCAACAAAAAAACAGCCGAAGCTGTTCTTTTGTTTGTATTTATTTCTCTTACTTTGATTCTCTACTGAACAATCTCATACTGAAGCCACTCGTACTTGAGCCTTGTCCCCTCAGAAATCTCGGGAGGAAGAAGTGCTCTTGCCACAAGCTTCAGTTCATCGCTTTCAATATCCGTTCTCTTCAGATTTGCATAGTCTCCGTCAATACTTACCACTTCATACATAAAAGTTTCCATATTCTGCCGGTTCCTTTCTATTTCAATTATGATTCCTTTCTATTCCGATTAACCGATGGATTCATAAAGAGTGAACATAGGCTGGAGGATTGCCATAATCATAAATCCAACCACAACTGCCATGACAACGATGATCATAGGCTCCATCAGTGCCATCATCTGTTCTGTTGCCACCTGTACATCATCCTCGTAATAGTTTGCCACGTTTTCAAGCATGCTCTCAATATTACCCGTCTCCTCACCGATTGCCACCATATGAATGACCATAGGAGGGAACAAACCGCAGGTCTTCAAAGGTCTTGAAAGAGGAACACCTCGCATTACCTGCTCCTTTGCATCTGCCAGTGCCTTCTTATAATGAACATTCTCCATGGAACGGCTGGTGATCTCAAGAGCATCGATCATAGGTACACCAGCGCTAAGCAGTGTACACAGCGTTCTTCCCAGTCTCGCACATTCCGATTTCATCTGGAGTTTACCCAGTACGGGAATTTTCAGCTTCAGACCGCCAAGCACAAATTTTCCGTTTGGCGTACCCGCATATAGCTTGACCGCCGCGAATACTGCTGCCGCCACCAAAAGAATCAGCCACCACTTGGCAATCACAAAGTCACTCATATTGATGACCAGCTGTGTGGTTGCAGGCATCTCCGCATCCAGCTCCGCAAACATACCCATAAAATTGGGGATAACCCATACCATCATAAGAAACAGTACACCGATCATAACCACAACCAATACAACAGGATAGATCATGGCTTTCTTCACAGACTGCTTCAGTTTATCTTCCTTTTCAAACTGGACTGCCATACGGTCAAAGGCCACATCCAGACTTCCGGAAGCCTCACCGGCTTCCACCATATTACAGAGCATACTCGGAAATACCTTGGCTCTCTTTTTCATTGCCATGGCAAGGGCTTCACCCTTGGAGACATCTTCGTGGACACCCTTAAGGGCATTTTTCAGTGTTTTGTTCTCCGTCTGATCCCGCATCATCTCAAGTGCATTGATCACGCTGACTCCGGCTCTTATGATACTCACAAACTGCCTGCAGAAAATACTGAAATCTCTGGCTTTCACGGCCTTTCCGAAGGAGAGATTGATATCCCTGCTCATGAGGTTTGCTTCCTCAACACTCAGTACGATATTTTTCTGTGCCTTGAGCTGCATGGTAACCTGCTCAGCGGTTTTCGCCTCCATGCTGCCCTTCTTTTCTTTTCCGTCCGGTCCGATAACCCGGTAATGAAACTCTGCCATTTTTGATTCCTCTTTTTGTATTTACTGCTTTTGCATTTTACTCTGCTTCGTATGCCACCTTGACCATTTCACTGATACTGGTGACACCTTCCATTACCTTCTGTGCTGCTGCCATACGAAGTGTATTCATTCCTTCCGAAACGGCAACATTTTTTAGTTCCTCTGCCGTTACCCTGTCGTGGATATTGGCACGGATCTTGTTGGTAATGGGCATAATCTCATAAATAGCGGTTCTTCCCTTATAGCCGATACCTCCGCAGGCTTCACAGCCAACCGGATCATAGATCACCTGCTCATTGAAAGGGGAAATGCCGAGAAGCTTCTTTTCTTTATCGTTTGCCGTCCTTGCACGCTTGCATGCGGGACAAAGCTTACGCACCAGACGCTGTGCGATGATACCAACCACAGAGTCACCGATCAGGTAAGGCTCCACGCCCATATCAATCAGACGGGTGATGGATGCCGCCGTGGAATTGGTATGCAGGGTGGAAATAACCAGGTGACCGGTTATGGATGCCTTTACCGCAATACCTGCCGTCTCACCGTCACGGATTTCTCCGATCATAATGATATCAGGGTCCTGACGCAAAATAGAACGGAGTGCACTGGCGAAAGTAAGATCCGCCTTCACATTAACCTGCACCTGGTTAACACCGTTCACATTTGCTTCCACAGGATCTTCTACTGTGATAATATTTACTTCTTCTCTGTTCAGCTCACTCAACACGGTATAACAGGTAGTGGACTTACCACTTCCGGTAGGTCCTGTTACCAGAATAATTCCGTGAGGATTCTGTAAGATCCCGTCAAGTCTTGCTTCGTCCTCCGGGGTCAGTCCCAAATACTTCTTATCCTTGGAAAGTCCGTCCTTTGCCGTGAGACGCATAACCGTCTTTTCACCGAATACCGTGGGCAGAATGGATACACGGACATCATATTCTTTATTATCTACGTTTAAGGTGAGTCGTCCGTCCTGGGGTTTTCTCTTTTCGGAGATATCAAGTCCCGACATGATCTTTACTCTGGCTACCATTGCAGGCAAAAGAGTGGTGTTATAATCCATCACTTCTCTTAAGGCACCGTCAATTCGATAGCGTACTCTGAGCACTCTCTCCAGAGGCTCTATATGAATATCACTGGCACCCTGACGCACTGCCTGTTCTAGCATGGTGCGCACGATCTTAACAATGGGTGCATTGTCAACATCTGTATTTGCTTCCTCTTCCTCTGTCAGGAATTCCTCGGCGTGCTCCTTCTGATATTGGGCTGCCGCCTCCATCGCCTGCTTTTTACCGAACATTCTGTCCAGCTGGACAGCAATCTGTGCAGCCGGTGCAAAATAAGGTCTGACCTCCATGTTAGTGATCAGGCTCACATCGTCGATAGCGGGAAGGTACATAGGATCTGCCATGGCTACAAGCAAAATATTGGAATTGTGCTCATCGATGGCAAAAGGCACCAGCTCGTATTTTTTCATAATGTCTTCCGGAACCAATGCAATTGCCGCATCCTGTAATCCCACCGTATGTAAATCTACCGATTCAATTCCAAGCTGCTTGCTGAGTACATCGGCAAAATCCTGCTGGGAAATATAGCCAAGTGCCATCAGTGTTTCACCCAGCTTGGTCTTTCTTATCTTCTGTTCCTCCAGCGCTGTCTCCAGCTGTTTTTCCGTGATCAGTCCCTGTGATACCAAAAGGTCACCGATTCGTACTCTTCTTCCAAATAACGCCATATTTCTGTCCTCTGAAATCTGCTTTTTCTGCAATAGTATATCTGATTATTAATTTTACTATTTTTCGACAAAATATGCAAATACTATCACTCAAAAATTCAGTTTAAAAAATGTATAATCACAAAATAATTAGGCGGCAAAAGATAGCAGTATATAAGCAAATCCTCTTTGAATCGCTCGCAAATTATGGATAAATTAATTAAAATGACTGATAATCATACTTTTCATAATAGAAATATCCTCTTTCATAGCTTCCACCTTTGCAGGAGCGATTACCTTTTCATCTACCATTGACAGATAGTTCTCTTCAAGCCTATCCAGTCTCCAGAATATATCTTGTCCAATTTTTTCTATTATGGCCATCCTGTTTTCTAATCTTTTCAACCTATTCTCTGTTTTCTTAATAAGCAATCTTTCTATTGTCGACATATTTTCCTGTACTTCCATAAAATTTTCCCTCCCCCCCAATATCAGTTTTTACAAAGTATACTTTTTGTTATATCTTATCACCTTTTTTCTTCTTTTTCCATCTATATTTTTTGTATTTATAAACGTTATTTTGATAATTCATGGCGATTTGAGGCTCATTGAAGCGCATAGTGCACATGAGCCATTGATTGATCCTTATATATTGTGGAAGCAAATACAAACTTCTCAACTCATCTTCTTCGAGAAATAATTCCCTCCTGTCTGCACTGCCTTTCCCTCCATGCACATCCTGACCAATTCAAACAAAAGCTGGGGAAGTGTCATCTCCATACCCGCTTCCCTTATTTTTTCAAGGATTGCATCCGCTGGCTTTGGTGTCAGGTCAAGAAATTGAGATAATTCCTCATCCTGTCCCTCTCTTTCACTCACACCGACTTTTTCCTTCCCATCTCTTGAAGACGCATTTTCTCCCTGTTCCTTCTTTTCCCCCTGTCTGTTTTTCAGCATAAACAGCTCCGCTGCAATATCCTCGGGAGTCAACGCAATTCCCGCCCCCTGTCTGATCAGCAGATTACAGCCGTCGCTGAGCCGGTCTGTAAGCCGTCCCGGCACCGCATACACGTCTTTTCCCTGTTCCAGTGCCATGTCCACCGTGATCCATGTACCACTTTTCTGCCTTGCTTCCACCACAAGCACAGCGTCCGATAAGCCTGCCACGATGCTGTTCCTGTAAGGGAACAACTGCTTCTTTGGCTCTGTTCCCGGTGGAAAGGGAGAAAGAATCCCTCCTCTTTCCCGGGCAGCTTCATAAAGCTCTCTGTTGGAAGCCGGATAACAGATGTCAACGCCACAGCCGAGAACAGCATAAGTGTGTCCGCCGGACCGGCAGGCTGCCAACTGACCGATTCCGTCAATTCCTCTTGCCATCCCGCTGATAATACTGATCCCCTCTCTTCCCAGCCGCTCTCCGAAAGCTTTTGCCATATACACACCATACTCAGAGCATTCTCTGGCACCGATCAGCGCAACGGCGCAGTCTGTTTCTGCCGGAAGGCTGCCCAGATAATACAAGATCATGGGAGGACTGTGGAGCTTCTTTAATCTCTTCGGATACCCGTCCTCCCAGATTCCGATCATTTTAATCCCCTGATCCAGCATCTTCTCATAGTTTTCTTTTACTTTCCAGTTCCCATAAAAGCCTGTATATGCCTGCATTTTCTTTTCCACGACCTTCTGACGCCATCCGCTCTTTAAAAGTATCTCTTCAATCTCCTTCTGTGGCGTTTCATATATGGCTCTTGCACTTCCGTACACTTCCACCAAGCGTGCGGCTGCCCTCTCCCCCAGTTCCGGCACATTGTGGAGCCAGTATCTGTATGCATTTTCCCTATCTTCCACCGTCAAACACCTTCTCTCCTGCACGGTAATAGCATACCGCCTCTGCCAGATGCTCCTCTTTAATCTCCCGGCTGCTCTCCACATCCGCAATGGTCCTTGCCACCTTGATCACTTTATGGTAAGCCCTTGCGCTCAGATCAAGAGACTGAAACATGGTCTCCATCATTTTCTTTTCTTCCGTTCCAAGAGGACAATATTTCTCCATGTCGCCCGGTCCGAGATCCGCATTGAACCGGAAGGAGGTTCCCTCATACCGCTCTTTCTGGCGTCTTCTTGCCGCCATTACTTTTTCCCTGAGGCTCCTGCTGTTTACCCCTTTTTCTCCGCTCTGCAGCCTCCCAATCTCTATTTTGGGTGCTTCCACACAGATATCGATCCTGTCAAGAATGGGCCCCGACAGATGGGAAATATAGCTATGGATCTCATAGGGTGTGCAGCGGCATTTGTTTCTGTCCGGATAATACCCGCAGGGACAGGGGTTCATGGCCCCGATCAGCATGAAATCGGCAGGATAGGAAAAAGTGCCGTATGTACGGGCAATCTGCACTTTCTTATCTTCCAGAGGCTGACGCAGGATATCCAGGGTCTGACGCTTAAACTCGGGCAGTTCATCAAGAAACAATACGCCCCTGTGGGAAAGGCTGATGATGCCCGGCTTGGGTCTCTTGCCGCCTCCCGTCAGGGCATACGGTGAAATCGTGTGATGGGGATTCAAAAAAGGACGTTTTCTTGTGACAGGATTTTTCTCATCCAGCATACCTGCAATGCTGTAAACAGATGCTACTTCAAGACTTTCCTCCTCAGACAAGGGAGGCAGAATAGATGGCATTCTCTTGGCGATCATGGTCTTTCCCGAACCGGGCGGTCCCATGATCAGCATATTGTGGAAACCGGAAGCGGCAATGACCGCTGCTCTTTTTGCGCTTTCCTGACCGATAATATCTGCGAAATCGGGACTGTATCCCTCCTCTTTTTCTCTTTCCTTCTTCTGATAGGGTGACAAAACCCGGTTCTTTTTGTCCGGGCCTGCTTTCAGATATTCAATGACCTGCTGTAAATGAGAAGCTGCCAGCACCTCCATTTTGTTGATCATACCGGCTTCCCGCTCATTTTCCTTTGGAACCAGGCATTTTCTGATTCCGTTCTCACAGGCCGCCCTTACTATGGGAAGAACACCTTTCACAGGTCTGATCTCCCCGTTAAGTCCCAGTTCTCCGATAAAAAGGATTCCTTCCGTCTCCTCCTTTTTCAGCTGTTCCATGGATACCAGCACGCCCACTGCAATGGGAAGATCAAAGGCTGTTCCTTCCTTTCTGATATCTGCCGGTGAAAGATTCACCGCAATATGCACTGGTGGAAGATGAATGCCCATATTTTTTAAGGCAACTCTGACCCGTTCTCCCGATTCCTTCACTTCTCCCGACAGGCTTCCCACCATGCAAAAGCAGGGCAGTCCCGGCGACATGTCCACCTCCACCTGCACAAGATAGCTTTCCATGCCATAAATGGCCCCTGATAAAATTGTACTGTACAAATAATCCCTCCCCTTTTACCTTTTTTGAAATTGTTGTTTACTATTGTTGGATAATATTCAGATATTTGAACATTTGTGACGGCTGTTCACCGCCAAATTGAAAATGCATCGCATTTCTAAAAAAAGATACAGTAAAAATCATCACTGTATGGATTATTTTCACTGTATCTGATTGACATGATAAAATCAATAATATTTTTATAAAGAATTTATTAAAAATCAGAAAAGCTTGTTTTCCATTCCGTCCGGATCCTGCGCAAACTGAATTGCCATCTCCCTGTCGATCTTTCCGTCATAATAGAGCTGCTGGATTGCCTCATCCATACCGATCATACCCGCTTTTCTGTTGGTCTGCATAACACTCATAAGCTGATGCGACTTTCCTTCACGGATCAGATTTCTCACCGCATGATTTGCGTGAAGTACCTCAAAGGCTGCCACACGCCCAAGCCCGTCCGATCTGGGAATCAGCTGTTGGGAAATAACAGCCTCAAGCACATTTGCAAGCTGTACTCTGATCTGCTGTTGCTGGTGAGGCGGGAAGACATCAATGACACGGTCCACCGTACTCGCAGCACCGATGGTATGCAGGGTGGAAAGAACAAGATGACCTGTTTCTGCCGCTGTAATGGCTACGCTGATAGTTTCAAAGTCACGCATCTCTCCTACCAGAATGACATCAGGATCTTCACGAAGGGCTGCCCTTAAGGCATTGGCATAGCTTTGAGAATCCAGACCGATCTCCCTTTGATTTACCATGGACTTCTTGTGCCTGTGAAGATACTCGATAGGGTCTTCCAGCGTGATCACGTGACATTCCCTGTTATTGTTGATCTTATCGATGATGGCAGCCAGTGTGGTGGACTTACCGCTTCCGGTAGGTCCTGTTACCAGCACCAGCCCTCTTTTCCTCTGATAAAGGTCAATTACCGACGAGGGTACTCCCAGCTTTTCGGGTGAAGGCACCTCTGTGCCCACAAGTCGCAGTGCAATCGCCACAGAACCTCTCTGCTTATAAGCATTTACACGATATCTTCCAAGCTCCGGGATGGAAAATGACATATCATGCTCTCCCTTTTCCTCGAAGCGTGCCCTTTGCTTTTCATCCATGATCTCATCAAGAAGCTTCTCCGTATCGGGAGGAAGCATTCTCGGATAATCCATGGTAAGGAGCTGTCCGTTCACTCTCATCTTAGGCGGCACACCGACCGTGATATGTAAGTCCGATGCGCCGGCATCTTTTGCTGTTGCAAGCATCTCTCTAATTGTTGCCATTTTCAAACCCTTCCCGCAATTTTAATAACGCTCGTTTTTCTATTCGTGACACATAACTTCTGGAAATGTGAAGTGCTTCCCCGATTTCTCTCTGAGTCACTTCTTTTCCTGTCAAAAGTCCATAACGCAGAAAAATAATCTCCCGCTCCCTGTCATTTAAAACTTCATTTAACAGACATTGCAGCTTCTTTGTATTTTCTTTGAGGTCAAGCTGCTCCACCACATCTGTCTGTTCCTGTTCTATAATATCAAGCAGATTGATCTCATTTCCCTCTTTATCTGTTCCGATCGGTTCATACAGAGATACTTCTCTTGCATTTTTCTTTCGGGAACGCAACAACATGAGCAATTCATTATCAATGCACCGGGAAGCATACGTACTCAGCTTTCCGCGAACTGCATCAAAAGAAGATATGGCCTTGATAAGACCGATGGTTCCGATAGAGATCAGATCCTCCATATCTTCGTCCACGTTCTGATATTTTTTGGCAATGTGGGCCACCAGGCGCAAGTTCCGCTCTATCAGAATATTCTTTGCCTGTCTTGCTTCCTCGCTGTTTCCTTCCTTTAGCAGCTGCAGATAGTAGGCTTCTTCCAAAGCCGACAGCGGTTGACTGAAAGTTTTCAAAAGCGCGCCCCCAAAGTCATTTTTAATATTCTATGACCCGGGAGAGCTGCAAGTGCCTTTCCACAAAACTAATTATACAAATTTAATGTCTTCTCTGCAACCGTTTCCGACTTTTCCCTTTTAGGTAAGCAGGAATTCTGCCATTACCCGGTTACTGACGTCAAGTCCGAACTGTGTCAGGCAGATTCCTGTCCGATTGCCCTGCTCATCACATATCTCTGTCAACAGCCCCTGTTCTTTCAGTTTTCCGATCACTCTGGGATATACCTCCTCAACAGATTTTCCGAAGTTTTCCTCGAATTCCCGGAAAAGGATGCCGCGAATAAGACGCAGTCCAAGGAACATAAACTCTTCCATCTGTTCTTCCACAGAGAGTTCCTGTCTGTCTGTTCTGATCTTCGAATAGTCCAAAGTCTCCATATATTCACTGATATCACGGATATTGGAAAATCTTACATTTTTTATGAGGGAGGCTGCTCCGATTCCAAATCCCAGATATTCTCCCCGTTTCCAATAAACCTTATTATGCCTGCACTCATATCCTTTCATGGCATAATTCGAGATTTCATATCGGTGATAGCCCGCTACCTTTAGGATATCGTTTGTTATTTTATATAATTCCCGATCGGTATCCTCGTCCGGAAGAGGCGGTGTATTCTCATAGAAAGGAGTTCCCTCCTCAATGATGAGACTGTATGCCGAAATATGCTTCGGCAGTGGGTTTAAGGAAAGAACTCTCTTCAGCGTTTCCCTGTAACTTTCTATGGTCTGGCCAGGAATTGCCGACATCAAGTCAATGTTTATATTGTTAAATCCTGATTTAACAGCATTGTTATAGGTCTCAAAGAAATCTTCCGCACTGTGGATTCTGCCAAGTGCTTTCAGTTCTTCGTCTATGGCGGACTGCAGACCGATGCTGAGCCTGTTTATGCCCATATCTCTATAGGTCCTCAGCTTCTTGAGATCGGCTGAGCCCGGATTTACCTCTATGGTGATCTCCGCCTCCGGATTCAAAACAAAGTCCTGCCTGATCTCCTTAAGGATATCTCCGATGTTTTCTGCCGGAAGGACAGATGGCGTGCCACCTCCGAAAAAAACGGTCTGCACCTCATACTCTCCGAATGCTGTGCTGTTTTGCCTGATCTCTTCCGTCAGGCATCTCACATATTTCTCCTTTGTCTGCTCGTCAGCGGGGGCTGAAAGGAAATCGCAGTACAGACACTTCCTTGCACAAAAGGGAATATGCACATAGATACTTAAAGGTCTTTTCTCAGTTTTCATCCAGCTTTAACACACTCATAAATGCTTTCTGAGGGATTTCCACGTTGCCGATCTGGCGCATACGCTTCTTTCCTTCCTTCTGCTTTTCCAAAAGCTTCTTCTTACGGGTAATATCACCGCCATAACACTTGGCAAGCACATCCTTTCGCATGGCCTTTACCGTCTCTCTGGCGATCACCTTGCCTCCCACTGCTGCCTGAATGGGAATTTCAAAAAGATGCCTCGGTATCTCCTCTTTTAATTTCTCGCACATCTTTCTGCCACGCTCATAAGCATTATCCTTGTGCACGATAAAGGAAAGCGCATCCACCTCTTCCTTGTTGATCAGAATATCCAGCTTCACAAGCTCAGACTGCTCGTAGCCTTTGAGTTCATAGTCAAAGGAAGCATAGCCTCTGGAACGTGATTTCAGTGCATCGAAGAAATCATAAATAATTTCATTCAAAGGAAGCTCATATTTCAGCAGTGCTCTGGTCGCTTCCATATATTCCATGCCAAGATATCTGCCTCTTCTCTCCTGGCAAAGCTCCATGATCGGTCCGATAAACTCCGTGGTCACCATGATTTCCGCAGAGACTACCGGTTCCTCCATATATTCGATCTCCGAGGGATCAGGGAGATTTGAGGGATTGGTAAGTTCGATCACTTCGCCGTTTGTCTTGTGTACTTTATAAATAACACCGGGTGCGGTCGTGACTAAATCCAGATTATACTCTCTCTCCAGTCTCTCCTGGATGATCTCCAGATGCAAAAGTCCGAGGAAACCACATCGGAAGCCGAAGCCAAGTGCTATGGAGGTCTCCGGTTCATAATTCAGGGAAGCATCGTTTAGCTGCAGTTTTTCAAGGGCATCCCGAAGATCCGGATATTTGGCGCTGTCTGCGGGATACACACCACAATACACCATGGAATTTACTTTTTTGTATCCGGGAAGGGGTTCCTTACAAGGTCGGTTATTATCCGTCACCGTATCTCCTACGGCTGTATCCTTCACGTTTTTGATGGATGCCGTAATATAGCCTACCATACCGGCGGAGAGCTCCTCGCAGGGAATAAACTGTCCCGCACCGAAATATCCCACTTCCACCACGTCTGCCACAGCGCCGGTGGCCATCATACATATGCTTGTCCCTTTGGCTACTCTTCCCTCCATGAGACGGCAGAATATGATTACCCCCTTATAGGAATCATATAAGGAATCAAAAATAAGCGCCTGAAGCGGGTTGTCCGGATTGCCCTTAGGCGCAGGAAGCCTGTGGACAATCGCCTCCAACACATCATCGATACCGATGCCGTTCTTTGCGGAGATCAATGGCGCATCCTCCGCTTCCAGTCCGATCACATCCTCAATCTCTTCCTTTACTCTCTCCGGCTCTGCGCTGGGCAGATCGATCTTGTTGATTACGGGAAAGACCTCAAGATCATGATCCAGGGCCAGATAGACGTTGGCGAGGGTCTGTGCCTCAATTCCCTGGGCCGCATCCACCACCAGAATGGCGCCGTCACAGGCGGCAAGGCTTCTGCTGACCTCATAGTTGAAGTCCACATGTCCCGGTGTGTCGATCAGGTTAAAAATATATTCTTCCCCGTCCTTTGCTTTATAAATGGTTCTGACGGTCTGGGCCTTAATGGTAATGCCCCTCTCCCGCTCCAGATCCATATTATCAAGGACCTGTGCCTGCATTTCCCTGCTGGTAAGGAGTCCCGTTCTTTCTATAATTCTGTCTGCCAATGTAGATTTTCCATGATCAATATGGGCTACAATGCAGAAATTTCTGATTTTGCTCTGATCAATGTGTGCCATAGGTACCTCCGAATATCATATGAAGCAAAGTCCTTAAGAAAACTCTGCTTTCGTTATCATATCACATTTACCTACCTAAAACAATGGAAATGATGTGGGCGAGAGGATCGCAGGCATTCATGACCTCCTCCACGGTATTGGTCTGTGCTCCCAGCTCAATCAACATGCTCTTTGCCCTTAAATGCATATTATAGCGGTATGCCTTCAGATATATTTTCCGGGCGATTCCCGGATAATACTCATTTGCCGCCACCTGAGTCTGGAAAGAAAAGGCCAGGTTATCCTGTATATAGGGATTCTCGAGATAGGAAATATCGCCTTTATCCCTGATATAGCTCATTCCGTTAAAAAACATAAATCTCGCTGTGGGTCTGCCCTGAAGGTCTATGACCAGCTTTTTTCCTTCCTTCATTTCGTCTCTGTGCAGATCGATCACCACCTCGATGGTGGGATTCTCCGAGAGGATCTTTTCCAGAGCCGGAAGAGAATTATTGTAGGCGTAATCTCTGTTCTCCACATCATATTCCCCGGTATGGTGCAGCACCTGAAAGCCGTACTTTTCCGTCAAAAGGTTGGCCAGTTTTTCTCCTGCTCCCACAATGGTGGTAGAAGGATCTCCCGGGACAGAGTCGGCAAAGCCCTCCTGGGAATGGGTATGATAGATCAGTATCTGAGGACCATCCGCACTTTTATCTACGGATAAATCCCTGTACAGGAGGTCATCCAGATTCAGATATTCTTTCTTCAGGGATGTGGTATTGTCCACCGCATAGAAATTGGAAACCAGTTCCTCATAATCCCACCCTTCCGACCAGTCATAAGTATACGCCGGATATTCCTGTGTGATAAACTCTGTCTGTCCTATCGTTTCATTTCCCGTGGCATTCTCTGTGTTTTCTTCCTGTATATTCCCTTTTTCTCCTTCCTCTCCCGTTTCCAGATATCTGCTGTTTTCTCTCTGCATTTCCTCAAGCATACTGCTCTCAATATGTAACGCGTCCTTATCATAATCAAGACGGCTCTCATCTATGTTTTTGACATCCTCGTCCGTCCCCTCCTGCTGCTTTATGATCTGGGCAAGGATTTTATCTTCCGTTTCTCTTTCCTGCGTCTGTTCCTCCAGATAACCATATAAAGGGATTTCTTCCTTAAGCACCTTCGAAAACAGATTGGCTTCTCTTTCCTCTCCATCATTCTCACCGCCAAGATAGGATGGCAGAAGCAAAAAAGTTTTTTCCATCTGGCGGCCGGCAATATTACAAAACAACTGTAAAAGATCATTTTCCCCGGACTGTTCCTGACCCAGCTTTTTAAAAAATCCTTGCACCATATAGCACAATATCATAAAAACAACAAATGTTATTAATGCTTTTCCAAGCTTTTTCCTGACATTTTCCGTCATACCATATACACTCCACTAAGGCAGTATATGCGTAAAACCGGACATTCATTCTTGCCCTCTATACCTCCAGAGCACTGCCTATGGCGTCACAAATGATATGGCTGATCTGCTTGATCTCATAGTCAACATCTTTTCCTGTGACGTACATATTATAGAGTTCGGACAGGCCGCTTCTCAATTCCTCCTGCAGTTCTATTCCATCGGTATCCACCTGGCTTACCATTTTAAGGAGAGCATCGTTTACAATCGTAGCCGCATCCACCACCGTAGGCACGCCGATTGCCACCACAGGAACACCGAGGATCTCCTCCGTGATGGAATTTCTGTAATTTCCCACACCCGAACCGGGATGAATACCGGTGTTGGTAATCTGAATTGTCCGGTTCAGACGCTTTGTGGATCTTGCCGCCAATGCATCTACCACGATCACCACATCGGGATTCGTTTTTTCCACCACACCCTTGATGATTTCTGACGACTCCATCCCTGTCTTTGCCATCACCCCCGGGATCAGACCGCTGATCATATGCATTCTGTTTTTTCCGTAGGCGGCTTTTCCGAACTCCTTCACCATATGCCTGGTGATGGTAAGATTGTCTACCACGTTGGGGCCAAGGGCATCTGCCGTCACGTCACGGTTCCCCAGTCCCACAACCATGACGGAAAGTTCTTTGTCCATTCCGGGTATAATCTCCTTAAGCTGCTTTGCCAGTTCCTCCGATATTTCCTTGTGATAATCACCATCAGGCTGGGTCATGGCAGGTGCCTCCAGAGTGATATAGGTTCCCACCGGCTTTCCCAGAAGCTTTGCGCTGTTTTTCGACGAAATGACCACTTTTGTCACCTTGACTTCGCTTTCCTCATGATAATCTTCCTCCACGCAGACGCCGCGAAGCTCTTCTGCTCCTTCTTCCGCACTTTCCCTGGCTTCCAGCGCCAGGTCTGTTCTTATCATAAAGCTGCTCATTTTCCCTCCAAAACATCCGACAGTCTTTTCGCTGTTGCAGCCACAAAAACCATCTATTTCTTCTATACAGTATGCGCATTCTTTCGAATTACTACTCTATAAAAAAATATTTTAAATTTATATTGACATACATGATTTTCGGGGATAAAATAATATGCGTGTGTGTTACATTAAGACGTCCGTGTCTCCGGCTTTAATGGAACCTCATGAAACTTATGATTTTAATAGGAGGTGTACATCATGGCTAACATTAAATCTGCTAAGAAAAGAATTTTAGTTAACAGAACAAAGGCTGAAAGAAATAAAGCGATCAAGTCTGGCGTTAAGACAGCTGTTAAGAAAGTAAATGCTGCAATCGAAGCTAACGACAAGGCTGCAGCTGCAGAAGCATTAGTTGCTGCAACAGCTACCATTGACAAAGCTACATCAAAGGGCGTTTATCACAAGAATACAGCTTCCAGAAAAGTTTCACGTTTAGCTCAGGCTGTAAACAAGATGGCTTAATTTTGGACATTATATAAATCTATGAATGAAGATCCCGATTCATACCGTCATGTGAATCGGGATTTTTTATTTTCTCATACTCCGAAAGAACTGTGGGCAGAGGAACTCCCGCAATCTCATATCTGTCCGTAGCGCCGGATAAAGTGCCGATATAATTGCCGCAGTTGTCAAAAATTCCGCTGCCCGACATTCCCGGCACCGCTCCGCCGTCTCCGTAAAGCATGACCGTACCATATTCCGGGAGAAATTTTTCTTTCTCCACAACGGCTCCCTGACAGATTTCAGGATTGGAGATATCGCTGGCGATATCAACAATAAAAAAACAAGTGTTTTTATTTAGATTATCATAAGCATTCTTCCGTTTGCCAACTTCTCTGAGCTGTTCTCTCTCCTGTTTTTCAAGTCCATCCAAATCTACGCTGATAAATCCGATATCTGCGGTATCGCTGCATCCAAGTACACTGCCATGGCATTCCCCGCCATAAAAAAAGGTCACATAACCTTCCTCATCGAAATGCTCCGCCACGTGCCTGTTGGTAACAACAATAATTTCATCTTTTTTTATTTCAAATACACTGCCGCTTCCGTAATAACCGTTTCCCTGAATACGCACAGCGCTGCCCAGTACATTTTCAAAGGCTTCTGTCTGATTTTCTTCCGTAAGGACAGGGATTTCTTTCCGGGAGGTCCGGGAAAACAAAGGAAATGCAAGAATAAAGAGTAAAAACAGAACAGACAAAAATTTTTTCATAAAAAGGCCTCACCAAACGCCGGTACGCTCTGTATACCGTCTTATTGGGAAAACCAAGCAGGACGATAAGCCGGGTTATGTCGTGAATGATCATCTATCTAGTGCTGCCGTTACCGGCAGCATCCAGCGACCTACCTGAAGGCTCACCGGGCCGGTTCAAACGCCTTCTGTTTGGTCTTGCTTCGGATGGGGTTTACATGTGCCCTGCCCGTTACCGTGCAGGCGGTAGTCTCTTAAGCTGCCTTTCCACCCTTACCACGAGATTCGGCTTACGCCGAACTCGAGAAGTTTGCTTTCGCAAACTTCCACACAGTTCCCACATTGAGAACCGATGGCGGTATATTTCTGTTGCACTTTCCTTGGAGTCACCTCCACCGGACGTTATCCGGCATCCTGCCCTATGAAGCCCGGACTTTCCTCACCTGTCTTACGACAGCCGCGATCATTTGTCCTACTTGATTTTTTATTAGCATATCATCTTTTAAACCGGAAAGCAACTTCCACCGATAAATTCCCTGCAGATGGAATTACTTGGCACATTTGCGCTGTCGATTCCCTGAAAATATTCCAGGAACTTCAAAAGCCTTTTTGCCTCGTAATACTCCGGTTCTCCCTGCTTAATGCCAAACAGCAGCGGCTCTGCATACTGTTTCAACACAGCAAGCTCATAAATTAAAACAGAATTAAACATTTCGTCAGCACCTTCCTGGAAGGGGAAAATATAATTCTCCTCACCTCGTCTTACGGAAGGCCACATTTCAATAGTTCTTCTCGCACTGGCGCCCCTTGTTCTGGCATCTCTCACCATTCGGCGGAGCAGTCTTCCGTCCGTGGTGGGAATTCTGTTATGCTCGTCGATATTCAGACTGGTCAGAGCGCTGATATAAATCTTAAATTTACTTTCATCGGGAAGCGAATAGGTCGTCTTGGGATTTAATCCGTGGATTCCCTCTATCACAAGGATGTCCTCCGGCCCCAGCTGTTTAAAGTTGCCATGATATTCCCGCTTGCCGGTCTTAAAATTGAACCTGGGAAGCTCCACTGTTTCTCCCTTTAAAAGGCTTGCCATATCTTCATTGAACTTCTTTACATCTATGGCTTCCAGACATTCAAAATTGTAATCTCCGTTTTCATCTCTCGGTGTCAATTCCCTGTCCACAAAATAATCATCCAGCGCGATGGGATGCGGAATCTTGCCGTAAGTGCGAAGCTGAATGGAAAGTCTGTGAGAAAAAGTGGTCTTTCCCGAAGAGGAGGGGCCGGCAATCAGAACAAATTTTACATTTCCTCTATCCACAATATTCTTTGCAATCTCTCCGATCCTGCGCTCTAACAGCGCTTCCTGCACCAGGATCATATCATTGATTCCGCCTTCACAGATCACGTCATTCAGATCTCCCACAGAATCGATTCCCATCATCTCGCCCCATCCGGAAGAAGTCTTCAACGTATGGAATAATTTTTCTCTGGGTTCAAAATAATCGATCTTATCCGGTTCATCCATTCCCGGTATCAAAAGCAGGATGCCGCCTTCATAGAGCATCAGATCAAAATACTTCACATATCCGGTGCTCGGCAGCATAAAACCATAATAATAGTCATAATAACCGTCAAGACAATAGACATTGACAAAAGAGCTTCTCCGATAGCGGAACAGCTTTTCCTTATCATCCATCTTATGTTCCCTGAAAAGGGCACGCGCTTCCTCAATGGGATAAGACTTCTTTTTGACAGGTAAATCCTGATTTACCAGCTCTCTCATTCTCTGGGCGATCTGTTTTACCTTCTGCTCCGTCAGCTTTTCTTCCGTTCTGACATCACAATAATATCCCTGCCCGATGGCAAATTCTACTTTTACCTTCGGCACATTTCCCTTGCCATACACATCATGGATCGCTTTCAACAGAATCATAATTGCAGTCCTGACATATGCCTTATGACCGATATTGTCTTTCAATGTCAGAAAAGAGAGTTCACAGTCCTTATGCACTGTTTTGAAAAGTTCTCTGATCTTGCCGTTTTCCAGCACCAGAGCGACCATATTGTCATATTCTTTCTGATACTCCCCGGCAATGCTCTCATAGGTTGTTCCGTTTGGATATTCTTTTGCAATACCATCAATTGTAATGACTGCCATTTACATCCTCCCTGTCATTTCTGCTCTTTCAAGCAATACTATTTCCCGCTCCAATTCTCTCTTTCTTCCAGTAGTTCTCTCATTTTCTTCCTGATGACACAATGTATTCAAAATTTCCTTTTTCATGGAAAGCTCTCTTTCTATGAACTGAAAAAGGACAGGATTCTTTGTTTTCAGCAGAAGGGGCCCCAAAAAATCCTCCATTTCCTGCTGCTCCTCCGATTTTCTTTCGCTCTGTTCCCCGTCTCGTCCGGCCTTTCTGACCTTCATCAACGGGTAAAACTTCCCCTCCTCCAAAATCATATCTTCCTCAAGGAAAACATAACCGTTTTCCCGCAAGGCTCTGCGAAAAAGGGCGATCTCCGACTGTGGCTGCAGGATCAGCTCCTTAAAATCCGCCGTCTTATCCGGTTCTCTTGTCAGGATCTTCCATAATAATCTTCCACCCATGCCTGCACAGATGAGACTGTCTGCCTCTCCCTTCCGATAAGCGGACAGACCGTCAGACAAACGAAGCGTTATGTATGGTTCCACCCCGTATCTGCGTACATGCTCCTTTGCCCGAAGAAGCGGACCTTGATTGACATCCATGGCAAGGGCAGAAGGCGATTTGCCGCTCTGCACAAGGTAGATGGAAACATAGCCATGATCACAGCCCACATCACAGACACGATTTCCGGAAGAAACCATATCTGCAGCAGCCTGCATTCTCCTTGAAAGTTCTACTATTTTTTCCATAAAGCTTCCTAATCCAGATAATCCTTCAGTTTACGGCTTCTGCTGGGATGGCGGAGCTTCCTCAAAGCCTTGGCCTCAATCTGTCTGATACGCTCTCTGGTAACGTTAAATTCTTTTCCCACTTCCTCCAGGGTTCTCGCTCTTCCATCATCGAGACCAAAGCGGAGACGAAGCACCTTCTGTTCCCTCTCCGTCAGAGTACCGAGTACCTCCACCAGCTGCTCCTTCAATAAGGTAAAGGCCGCTGCATCTGCGGGAACCGGCACATTGTCATCCTGAATGAAATCACCCAGATGGGAATCCTCCTCCTCGCCGATGGGGGTTTCCAGAGAAACAGGCTCCTGAGAAATCTTCAGGATTTCTCTGACACGATCAACGGGAAGATTCATTTCCGCCGCAATTTCTTCGGGGATAGGTTCACGCCCCAGCTCCTGAAGAAGCTGTCTGCTCACACGGATCAGTTTGTTGATGGTTTCCACCATATGCACAGGAATTCTGATGGTTCTTGCCTGATCGGCGATGGCTCTCGTAATTGCCTGACGGATCCACCATGTAGCATAGGTAGAAAATTTGTAGCCCTTGCGGTAATCAAACTTTTCCACCGCCTTGATAAGACCCAGGTTTCCTTCCTGGATCAGATCAAGGAAAAGCATGCCTCTGCCCACATATCTTTTGGCAATGCTGACAACCAGACGAAGGTTTGCCTCAGCCAAACGCTTTTTGGCCTCCTGATCTCCCGTCTCCATCTTCTTTGCCAGCTCGATCTCCTCCTCTGCGGAAAGAAGCGGCACCTTGCCGATTTCCTTCAGATACATTCTGACAGGGTCCTCGATGCTGATTCCATCCGGAATCGTGAGATCGAGGTTTTCCATATCCACTTCGTCTTCTTCGCTCAGTATGATCTCCTCGTCATCCACATCATCGTCTTCCGTGATGCGCAGAACATCCACACCGCTCTGTTCCAGTGTCTCAAGTACTTTGTCAAACTGTTCCTCGCCCAGTGCCATATCAGCAAAAAAATCCATAATCTCCTGATATTCCAGAACATTTTTCTTTTTCTTGGCAATTGCTAAGAGACTTTTTAGCTTCTCATCAAATTTTGCCTGTGTGTTTTCATCCATTGTGGGTTTCCATCCTTCCTGAAAATTATAGTAAAAGTATTAGCTTTAATCCAGTGAAATATGCGTTTTGCTAAGTTCTTCCAACGCCTTTTTGCCGGCGATCACCTGGTTAAGTGCCTTCACATCACTGCCAAGCTGTCCGGAAAAATACTCATAGCTGTTTTTCTTGACTGCAAAAACGATATCATGAAAAGCCTTTTCCCGTTCCTGCTTTGTGGAAAGAGCCATCAGCTTTGTATTGAAAACCGATGCCACCTCCCGTTGTTCTTCCTCATCCGTAAACATACTGATAATGGAAGCGGGATTCATTTCTCCCCTGTCAAGTCCGTCAAAGAGCTTTTCAGCCACTTTTCTATATAGATCCTCGGTAAAATCTTCCGGGGAAATATATTTCTTGATCTTCTGATAGAGCGCAGGCTCATCCGTAAGCCAGGTAAGAAGCATCCTCTGTGTCTTCTTGCGATTTTCATCCGGAGCTGCTTTCTTCTGAATCCCCGACTTCGGTCTTTCCACGGGCTTTGCGAATCCGGTCTGCTCTGCATAAGATAACACTAGTTTTCTTAAATTTTCAAAGCCGATCTGATACTTGTCCGCAACTGCCTGGATATAGTTCTCCCGCTCTACCTCTTCGGAAAAACCGCAGAGCTTTTTCGCAATCTCCCTGTGAAATCTTGTTTTCTCTTCCGGATCCTTCAGATTGTAATCTCTCTGCAGCATCCTCAGTTCAAAGAAAAAGGTATTCTCCGCCTGATCCAGTCTCTCCTGAAAGGCTTCCTGCCCCTTATTCTTGATAAACTCATCGGGGTCCTTATAGGGCTCTAAGTTCAGCACCTTGCCTGTCAGCCCTGCTTCCTTTAAAATCCCAATGGCACGAAGCGCTGCTGTAACACCTGCTCCGTCACTGTCATAGGAAAGGATCACTTCCTGCGTATAGCGTTTTAGCAGCGTGGCCTGTCCCTCCGTAAAGGCGGTTCCCAGAGAAGCCACTGCCTGGGAAAAGCCTGCCTGATGCATGGTGATCACATCCATATAGCCTTCGCACAGAATCATGTTGTTTTTTCTCGATGTTCTGGCAAGGTTGAGACCATACAGATTCCGGCTCTTGTCAAAAATCATGGTTTCCGGCGAGTTCAGATATTTGGGCTTTCCATCCCCCATCACACGCCCGCCGAAACCGATCACGCGGTGATTGATATCCTGTATGGGAAACATGACTCTGTTCCAGAATTTGTCATGCATCCCGTATTTCTCGTCAAAGGTGGCAAGTCCTGCCTCCTGCAAAAGCTTATCATCATATCCCTTACTTTTTAGGTACTTCACAAGATCATTGCTGGTCATGTTGGCAAAGCCAAGGCCGAACTTATTGATCGTCTCATCCGAAAGCTCCCGCCCTTTCAGATACTGGTAGCCTGCTCTTCCGTTGCTGCCACGCAGCTGGTAGTAAAAGTATTTGGCAGCCTCCTTGTTGATCTCAAGGAGCTTTGCGCGCTTTCCTTCTTTTTTCCTTACTTCCTCTGTATACTCTGCCTCAGGAAGAGAAACACCCGCCTTCTGCGCCAGAAACTTGATGGCCTCCTGAAAGGTATAATTCTCATACTCCATAATGAAGGTAAAAACATTACCTCCTGCTCCGCAGCCAAAGCAATAGTACATCTGCTTTTGGGGGGATACGGAAAAGGAAGGTGACTTTTCACTGTGAAAAGGACACAGTCCAAAGTAGCTGCTTCCCTTTTTCTGAATCTTCACATATCCGGAGATCACATCCACTATGTCATTTTTCATGCGTACTTCTTCTATTAATTCGTCCGGATAATACATAACCCTTCCTGCCTCTTTCTGTTATCAAAAAGACCGGTTTCTAACCATGCCATGACTTGGGAATATAAATTTCCTCATATTTTGCAATGGCGAACCGGTCAGTCATGGCACCTATGTAGTCACATACCACCTTTTCTTCCGGCTCTCCCTTTTCAATCAGCCTGATCAGATCCTCCGACAAAAGCTCAAGATGATGGCGGTAATAGCTGTAGAGGGTCTGTACCAGCATCTCTGCCTTTCCCTCCTCGCTCTTTGCCTCCTTATTCTGATAGACCCGCTCGAACATAAACTGTCTCAAATCCTTCATTGCTTTCGCCACCGGCTCTGACATGACAATATCATTTTTGCCATAGCTGGTGCTTACAATATCATGAATAAAGTGATCAAGACGTTCTCCCGTAGTGTAGCCGATCACGTCACCGATCTCCCTGGGCACATCCGCCTCCGTGAGGATTCCTGCCCGGATGGCGTCATCCATATCGTGATGAATATAGGCAATCTTATCGGAGAATCTTACGATCCTGCCTTCCAGGGTAAAAGGCATCCCTTCCGTCTGATGATTTCTGATCCCATCCCGCACTTCCATGGTAAGATTTAATCCCTGTCCGCCCTTTTCCAGAAGATCAACGGTTCTGACACTCTGATCGCTGTGCTTAAAGCCATAGGGACAGACCGCGTTTAAGGCTCTCTCCCCGGCATGCCCGAAAGGTGTATGACCAAGATCATGACCGAGAGCGATTGCCTCAACCAGATCTTCATTCATCCGAAGGGCTTTTGCAATGGTCCTGGCATTCTGGGAAACCTCCAGGGTATGGGTAAGTCTGGTTCGGTAGTGATCTCCCTCCGGAGATAAAAAAACCTGGGTTTTATCCTTTAATCTCCGAAAAGACTTCGAGTGGAGGATTCTGTCCCTGTCCCTCTGGTATACAGGTCTGATATCACACTGCTCCTCCGGCCTTGGACGGCCCTTGGAATCCCTGCTGTGTGCCGTATAGGGACTTAAATATTCTGTTTCAAGCTGTTCCAGATTCTCACGGATGTTCATAATTTGTCTCCTGATGCTAAACCATACGCTTTTGTAAATGCGCCTATTTACATTATTCGGTATCGACCTGAAATATCCTTTCGATTTCCGAAAATTTATCTGCAGATATCATAGATAAATTCCGCGCACCGTTCCATGGCCTCATGGGCTGTCTTTAACGGAGACATCTGGAAAACATGCCACATTCGTTTATAGACATCAATTTTCACAGAAACGTTCTCCTTCACCATCTTTTTGTGAAGAGACAGGGAATCACTTAAAAGGATCTCATTATCCCCGACCTGGATCAAGGTCGGAGGAAATCCTGCGAAATCTCCAAACAACGGAGAAATATAGGGGTTCTTAAGGTCCTCTTCCGGTGCATAATTCCGGATCATTCTGTCAAGGTAATCCTCATCCAGAACGGGATCAAGCTCTCTTCTGGTTTCATGGCTCTTTCCCGAGGAAGTCAGATCCGTCCAGGGAGACAAAAGCACAAGACCTCTCGGCAGCAATCTGCGCTCACCCTTCAGCTTCAGCACAAGGGACAATGCCAGATTTCCGCCGGCGGAATCCCCCGCAACGATCACATCTCTTGCCCCATAGCCAAGCAGCATCAGGTAATCCCATGCTTTCATGGCATCTTCCAAAGCCGACGGATAGGGGTGTTCCGGTGCCAGTCTGTAATCAAAGCAAAGCACATCCATGGAAGTTGAGGCTGCCAGCTTTGAAGTCAGCGTTCTTGCATAAACGGTGCTGCCTGTAGAATAACCTCCACCGTGGCAATAGAGGATCACATACTTTTTCATGTGAACCCGGTCCACGCACACCCATTCCGCTTCCATATCTCCTATCATTAGTGGTTTAAAAAGCACATCTTTGGAATTTCCAAACAATGCACCCACGTGGTCCTGGGATTGACGATGCTTTTCAATATCAGTCTGATCGATCATGCCATGCACTTTTCTGATCAGGTTCATCATGCTCATATTGACTGATTCTTCCGAGGGTTTCTTATTCATCTTCATCAGTTTCTTTGATCTGATTGCCATACTTCCTCCGTCCATTCCGCTCACCTCATTGCCTGCGGGAATAAAAATAACACTCTTTTCGGATAGTTTAACACATTATTCTGATTTTGTGGTATACTAAGCAAAAACTTTAAATACATTTGCCGAAACATTTTCGGCAGGATAGGATATTATTTGAAACATTTCTCCGACCATAAAAAAAATGGAAATAGTGAAAGGAAAATCTGGTACAAGCTGGATCTCTCGGCGATTGTATATCCCACCCTCCAGCGCAGGGATTTTTCCTCTGTCTACCGTCTTTCCGTCGTCCTGAAAGAACCCATCAGACCGGATATTCTGCAAAAAGCTGTGGATATTGCCCTTGTGCGCTTTCCCACCTACAAAACAGCCATCCGAAAGGGGCTTTTCTGGCGCTACTTAGAGCCCAACTATCGTCCCGGTCCCTTCGTTCAGGAAGACATCAGGAATTTCTGTATGCCCATGCCATTTAAGGCCGGAAACCGCTATCTTCTGCGCATTTACTACTATGGCTGCCGCATTTCCCTGGAGGCTCATCACAGCTTAGGTGACGGAAGCGGCGGCATGTATGTGCTGCAGACCATAACTGCTGTTTACTTAAGACTTCTGGGTCATGAAATTTCAGACGGTTACTTTGTCAAGGATGTGGAAGAGACGCCTGATCCGGAGGAACTGGAGGACGCCTACATGAAATACGCCAATGCCAAGGTCTGTCCCAAACGTCCCGGCGAAAAAACATACCGCATCAGGGGCACAAAGGAACCCTTTTATACCTTTAACGTGATCGATGGGATCATGTCTGTCTCGGAAGTGATGGAAGTTGCCAAAAAATATCACGCTTCCATCACCGAATATCTGAACTCCGTACTGCTCTATGCACTGTTAAAAAAGCAACAGACAGAATTCCATCTGAAGCTGAAACCTGTGAGGATTGCCATGCCGGTAAATCTGCGCCGCTTTTTCCCTTCAAGAACACTGCGTAACTTTATCACCATGGTTTATCCCGGCATCGATCCGAGGCTCGGTGACTACACCTTTGAGGAAATCATCAATCAGGTTCATCATTACATGCGTTATTATATCAACGAAAAATTCCTGAGAGGAGATATCACCACAAACGCCAACACGCAGAGAAACCCTTTTATCCGTGTTGTTCCCCTTTTTGTCAAAGATTTTGTAGTGAGACTTTTTTATACAAGGGTGCAGGACAGTTATTCCTCTGCCGGTCTTACCAATATGGGGGCCATCAAGGTTCCCGAGAATATGAAGCCCTATATTGAACGTTTCGATATCTACATGGGACAGCCTTTCTCTTCCAGAACCAACTGTGCCATCGTAAGCTTTGAAGATATCCTGACCGTCAATTTTGCAAGCAGTATTGTGGAATCGGATGTGGAACGCCTTTTTTTCAAAAAGCTTGTGGAAGACGGTATCCATGTCACCATAGAAAGCAACAGAACCTAAAAGAAAGGAATCGATTATGTCGTATTGTGTCAACTGCGGTGTAGAATTAGAGCCTTCCTTAAAGAAATGTCCTCTATGCAATACACCTGTTATTAATCCCAATGAACTGCAGAAAATCGGGGAAGCTGTTTCCCCTTATCCGATAAAAACAGGTCAGGTGGATGTGGTAAAGAGAAAGGATCTTGCCCTTCTCACCTGTGTGGTACTGATCGCCACTTCCCTGTGCTGCCTGCTTCTCAATCTTTTTGTATTTTCAGGATCGCCCTGGTCCCTGTTCATCATCGGCGCCTGTCTGCTTTTATTTGTTCTGGTCCTGCCGGTCGTAATTTATACAAAGCTGCCAATCTACCTTTCCCTGGCACTTGATGGTGCTGCGATTGCTTTTTATCTGTATATGATCACCTTCAACACCAAAAGTGACAGCTGGTTTACTTATCTTGCCCTGCCTATTGTGATTCTGGTGACCATACTGGTGGAGACCTTTGCCCTGCTGCTTCGCATGTTTCCCGTCGCCTTTTTGACAACGGCACTGTATTTCTTTATCGAAACCGCTCTCTTATGTGTGGGCCTGGAGCTTTTGATCGAGCATTATCTGCAGACCCCTTTGCGACTTGTATGGTCTGCTATCGTGCTGACCATCTGCGGTGTTATCTCTATAGCGCTGCTCACCATCCTGTCAAGAAGGAGGCTTCGGGAAGCCGTGCGGAGAAGACTGCATTTCTGAAAAAGGTCGTCGTTTCAAACTGCCTTTACAGGCAGTCTATTCATATTTTCCCTCATAGTCCGTGCCGGTCTCAAGCTGCATTTTCTGAATATAGCTCTCGGGGTTCTGCTTCATTTTCAGAAGAATATCAAAAGCATTCAGCAGCATTTTGTCCTTATTCTGCTTTGTTCCCGTGGTATCCCGGTCAAGCCATGCCTTAAAGTGGTCGATCTGCCATACCATCACATCCACCACAGTATAGTCACATACCTTTTCCCTGCATGCAAAATTTCCGCTCTCCATATAGGAAACAAATTCCTGCAGTATCTCCTGATCTGCCGTAAGCCTTTCATAGAAATCCTCAGCAAAGGATTGATCTTCCCCTGCGTTTTCACAAAGTCTGTCAATATATTCCCTGATATCTTTCTCGTTCATCTGCGTTTTCTCTCTATAAACAATACACCCAAGGTTCCGGGACCACAGTGGCTGGAAATCACGCCCCCTGCCCTTGTCTCCAGAATTTCTTCAAACACCTGCAATCCCTCCAGATAAGAACGGACAGCTTCCACTACCTCTTTGTCACATCCCGAATGAGTGATAAATACCCTATCCTTCTTAGCCGATTTCAGATCCTGTTCCAGATCATGTACATAGTCAAGAATCACGCGGTCGATTTTTCCACGGTATTTCTTCTGCGGCACCATTTTACCGTTTTCCACAACAATCTTCGGGTGCAGCTTTAAGGCACTTCCCGCCAGTGCTGCAACCCCACTGCATCTGCCACCTCTGTGAAGGTAGGTTAAGGTATCCACCACAAAGCTTGCGCTAACCAGAGGCTTTAACTCTTCCATTTTTTCGGCAATCTCTTTTCCTGTCGCCCCGTTTCCTGCCATAATGGCAGCCTCTATCACCAGAAGCCCGATTCCGGTAGAAAGATTGGCAGAATTGATCACGGTCACAAGTTGACTGGCACCAAGTTCTTCCGCCGCCAGTCTCATCACATTCCCTGAAGTTGACATTTCATCCGAGATGGAAAAGCAGACGATTTCACGTTTTTCTTCCACATAAGGCTTCATCAGCTCAGTGGCTTCCACAAGGGAAGGCGCCGAAGTCTTGGGTGTGGTCTTATGTGCATCGGACCAGCTGTAAATCTGATCTGGTGTGATGGTTCTGCCATCCAGATATTCTTCCTCTCCCAAAAGCACATGAAGGGGAAGAATCGATATGTCATACTTTATGAGTAACTCCTGTGACAGATCGCAGGTGCTGTCTGCTATGATTTTTACCATTTGAAACACTCCTTTATCGGTAAACTTATATTTTTCATTTTGAGATAAGTATTATAGCACAAAAAGCGAATTATTTATAGGGAAAAAAGTCGAAATCTTCCCGTTATACAATTCTATTTAAAAGTAAACCAAAGGATACTAAAAGGCAGACAGGGTATTTCTATGATTTGCAATACCCTATCTGCCTTATTTAAAATTTAATCCCCTTTATCTTCTTTCCCAATGATTCCTTTTCTCATTTGACGGTATATTCATAGAGAGAACAGAGTTTTAAAGGTCCGTACCAGTCACATTCCGTGTCGATCTTTGCACCTGCCGGAATGGTCAGTTCGTACTGCTTATGCTGATACTCAAACTGCAGTTTAATGGTCAAATCACTTCTGGATGCCAGTTTTTCCATAAACCACTTCGGATAAGAATGCCATCTTCCCATTTTCAAAACCAGCGTGTCGTTCTGTTTTGCTGTGAGCACCTTCTTGGCTGCATCCGTGCAGGCGTAGCTGTAAGCAGAAACCGGAACGCTTTCCTTGTAGGAGCCGCAGATGGTACATACGTAAGCCTCCAGACCGTCCTGCTCGGCAGTAGGTTCTGTGATGGTCTGCCACTCATAGTTGTGAGTGTGAACGGGGGCATCTGAACTGCTCTTGTGAGAGTCTGTTGATGAACCTGCATTGCTTCCTTCTGGATAGCGTATAGTGTAATTGTTCTTAGGCGCTGTCAGAGGAACCAAGGTGTAGGTTGAAAACTTACTGGAGCCGAAGGTCAATTTGCCTGTAGCAGAATCATAAGTGGAAGCAATTTCCTCTACATTGCCTCCATGAGTACGGAACACTGCATAGCCGGTAGCAGCTTGATTAACCGTAAGGGAAATTTCTGCCTCTTCACTCAAGTCTGTTTGTTGATCATTCCAATAACTTGTTGTATTTCCTTGATAAACAATCTGCTCAGTGGTAATGTCCACAGACTGAATATTCAACGAATCGTCCTTTGTTTCCCCAGTTGTCAATGTGGCGCCAGCCGGCATCAAAGCATTTTGTTGAGCATTATTCAGTTTCACTTTTGCATCACCGCTCTTAGCTATAGCTGCACCATTTCCGATAGTTCCCCCTGCTACAACTTGAGTCGCAGTGTTCTCAACTACATCCCCTTTGGTGGATGCCTGGAATTTTCCGCTGAAATGTATATTTGTTGAAGGCATTGTAAAGGAAAATTGACTTGTTATCGAAGAGTCCGGGGTCAAGTTTGTTGTATCATTGAGTACTGCACTATAAACCTGATATCCATGATCAGGTATCAATTTCACAGTAACCATTGCACCTGATTGAACATAATATGTTCCACCTGTATCATTATCCTCTAGTCTATATGATGACACATCTGTATTGCCATTTATACTAACCATCTTAACTTTTCCATGTTCAACATATGCATCTCTTCCAAAAGGAGAATTAGCATCATATACCCACTGAATGCTATTATATCCTGACGAAATTGTAGTCACCTCGATATTGTATGTAGGACTCGCCGGAACATTATTTAATGTAACTTTCTGTGCATTACCTGGTCCAAGTATTGTAGTGGTATTACTATCATTAACAGGATAATCAGTCCCATTGATTTTAATAGTTTGAAAATGTTTACTTGGGTCAGTGTATAAGAAAATTGTATTAAAATCCGATGTGGCATTTCCATCCACCGTATCCCCTGGAAACGCATGATTGTTTTCAGTATTAATACAAACATCAGATACCTCGTTAAAGTCATAATTGACCGTAACCTGTTCAGCTGCCTTCGCTGTCATAGGTTTTCCCATAAATACTGTCACAATCGCCAGTATCATCACCATCATGAGGCATAATCTCTTTTTCAAAAACATCCTTTTCATAATTCTCTCCTTGCTCTTCATCTCTTGCTTTTCTGTTGCTAGCCTATCTTTCCCGTTCCGCCGCAGGTAGTACAGTTCTTATTTCCCTGGCAGACAGGACATAAGTGAGTAAGCTTACCCTGGCAGTGCGTACAAAGCTTAGCGGGTGCGCCGTTACATGCATCACATGCCTGCTGTCCTGTTCCATTACAGAACTTGCAGGGTGATCCGGCTACCGGTGCAGGAGCCTGCTGCTGTGCCTGCCCGTCAACAGTATCTGTCCCGTTATTTGGAGCATTCTGAGGCGCCGCCTCTTTTCCCGAACCTTTGCAATGATGACAGGAGATCACATTTGTTCCCTTACAGACACCACAGGACTCATACCCTGTCTGATTGCAGGCCTTGCAGTTCACAATGGTGGTTCCGTTACATTCACTGTACACAATTCCTGTGCCGTTGCAATCGGGACATACATTGGAAACTTCCGCTTTCTTCTCCGGAGTCTTAACCGCATCAGGCGCTTTCGTCTCCTCAGGAGTTTCTGCTGCAACAGGCGTTTTGGTTTCTTCCGGCTCTACTGTCTGTTCCGATATTTCTTCAGTCTTTGTTTCCATTGTCTCAGAAACCTCTGCTGAATCATTATCAGCATTGCCTGCATTTTGACAGCCTGAAAGCAGCAGACAAAACAGACAGGCTACCGCAAGCCACCTTACCGTACCTTTCCGTCTCTTCATGGCTTTTCCTCCGATATATTGCAGTTATACGGTATAAAGTAGATTCAGTTTTTCATAAAAAAGATGTATTTTCAAGTCTACATATGTCTCAATCTGTCGCTTTCCACCCATAATAAAACTGAAGAAGTCCGATTCTTGATTTTGTATTCGTCTTTTCATTCAGGGAAGTCAGATGCCTGTACAGTGCTGCCCTTGATATAAATAACTCTCCCGCCAGATCCTGCACATTTTCATCCGAGGTAAGGAGCAGCTTCATAACTTCCTGTTCTCTGTCTGTGAGTAAAAATTTCTCCGCAAATGCAGTGAATTTGCGGATATCATTCTCATCCGTTTTCACCGCATCCTGATCCTCTTCCTTTTCCAATCCCAAATCCGTTTTCACCCGGCCTGCATAGAGAAACATCGTAATACTGATCAGCGCAAACAGTACCAGTGCCGTCACACTGATCATCATGCTGTTTCCCGATGCAAGCATGGCAACGGAAACGTGCCCGATGATCACCGCGCAGAAATTATTTGCCGTCCGTCCCAGCCCTGCCCAAAGCTCCGGCAGCTTCATGCTGTCAGCGAGTTCCACAAATCCTGTTGAAAAATAAACAACAAAGAAGCCTGCCGAAAGATAAAACACGATTAAACCTGCAAGAAAAGGTCCTCCCAGCTCAATCACCACCGCACAAATAGTGGAAAGAAGTGTCACACAGTACATGATGATATCCATAAAGCGTCTGCCCTTCAAATCAAAGAGAACGCCTGCTATTTCCGGTTTTCCTGTTATTTTTCGCCTGCCCGCAACATGATTCTGTATTTCTTCTGCCTGTCCGGAATTTTCCTGTCCGTTAAAGCCAATCATCAAAATAGCGCCCGTTGCGGTAAACAGTGCAAGCACAATAGCCTCTGCCACATCCCACCTTACCAGATTGTTATTTAAAAACTGCAGCATAAGTCCCAATGCATAGGATACTCCGACCGCCTTTGCAAGATTTTTGTCCGCGGCAAATAGGTCAGCCGCTTTTTTGTGGATCACACCTCCTGCCATTCCGAAAAGGACAAAAATAAGGCAGCCTGCAATCATGATGCTCTGATAAGAAATTCTTTGCTGTATCAGGAAGATACAGATCACAGAAACAAAAGAAGCAGCAAAAAGCAGGATATTCTTTATCCCTGCCTTTTGCTGTCTTCTGAAAAGCGGATACAGAAAGAAGCCGATCACACTTGCCCCCAGAATCCGGCTCTGTGCAATCACAACGCCCTCTGCATCCGCTACATATGCCATCATGTTATCAAACAAGTACTCTGTTCCAAGAAATACAAAATTTCAGATAGCAAGAGTGATGATAACACTGATTTTACTTGAATCCAACTTTCTTTTTTCCCACACAGTCTGTGAGAAAACAGTTTTCTACTAAAGCTTACAAAAGATCTCTATGGCCTTTGCCGTGAATTCCGCACAGCCCTTTCCGCCTGCTGCATCGATATTATCTGTCATTTCTCCACCGGCCTTATACATCTGTGCAAGTCCGAAAAGGATCTGATTCGTACAGGTATAATAGTTTTCTGTGATAAAATCCTGAAGCTTTTTTACTTGCGCCTGCACCGACGGATCAGAAGCCTCTTTATCCATCATCCTGCCAAACTCGGCAAATAATTCCATCATGTCCACACCTACGGCTTTCTTCTTTTCATCTGAAAAGTCTGCTGTCTTTTGCTCAAATTCCCTGTAGGCTTCCGTCTCTCCCCATTTTTCTTTTGCCTGCTTTGCATATTCATCAAGCTTTTTTGTATCAAATGCTTTAAAATCCATGTTTTTTCCTCCTAACTCTTTCAGTCCTTTGGCAAAGGCAATCAGCTGCTCCAAATGCTCTTTTTTCAGAGTCAGCATTTCGATCTGCTGCTCAAGTGCCTGTTTTCTGTCAAAATCCGGACTGTCAATAATTCTTTTAATTTCTTTCAGCGGAAATTCAATTTCACGAAACAGAAGAATGTCCTGCAGACGCTCCAGGTTTGTATCGTCATACATTCTGTATCCCGAATCGGTCGTCACCGCCGGGTGCAGAAGACCCATCTCGTCATAATAATGCAGAGTACGTATACTTACTCCCGTTAATTTGCTCACTTCATTTACTGTCATCATGCTCTCTTTTCCTCCCGACATGAATTATCATAAACTATGACGTAACGTCAGAGTCAAGAAGAATTTTCAATTTTTTAAAATTGTTTTTCATCTCCCACAGGCTTTTCACCCCTGTCAGGCCTTGCGCCTCCGCCAGGCTTTTCACCATCTGCAGGTCTTTCGCCTCCGGCCGGTCTTTCTCCCTTGTCAGGTCTTTCTCCTCCGCCATCAAACATTCCGCCGTTCTTACCTCCTCCGTTCCTGCCTCCGGTCCCGTTCTCCGATCCATCATTGGTGGTAACAGAACCGCCGTTATTCGTATAGGTTCCGTTCGCGTCAATTGCGGTATTGCCGTTACCGTTGCAGGTAAGATTTAAGGTGCCTCCGTTGATCGTCAGATCACCGTTGGAGTCAAGGCAGTCACCATCGGACACAATGGTAATGACACCGCCATTGATTGTGATAAAGCAGTCTTCGTCCACAGCGAACGGATCCTCTTGTCCAAGGCCGTAGCTTGTGCCGGAGCCGTCCGAACCACCGGCGGCATTCATACCGTCATCATTTGACGTGATCTCAAAAGTGCCATCCTCAATGGTAACTGTCTGCCCCTCTATGCCCTCATAGCAGTAAGGAATAGAGAAAGTGCCCGCCTGAATCACCACCGCACAGTCCGAGTGAATGCCGTCTTTGCCCGCAGTGATCACAAAGCTTCCTCCGGCAATGTCCACGCTGTCTTTACCGGCAAAGCCATGACTTGCAGCCGTAACCTGATAACTGCCTCCCGAGATCGTCAGCTCATCCTTGGAAGCAACGCCGTGTCCTGCAGGATTTGTCAAGACCAGACTGCCACTGCCGTTCAGCGTCAGATCGGTCTTGGAAAAAACTGCGGCATCGATATTGTTGTCATCGATAGCCACAAACTCTCCTCCATTTGCAAGATGATTCTCCGTTCCGTCCTCCAGAGTGATAAACACCTTATCGGCTTCCAGAGAATAAATAGCAGCGGAAGTCTCACTTGTAATCCCAGCGCCGTTCAGCACAATTTGTATTTTATCACTGTCATCAGCATTCACGACCACCTGTCCGTCGTTAAGCGTGCCTGCAAAAATGTAGGTTCCTTCATCCAAAATCGTGATCCTGCCTCCATCGATCGACACCGCATCGGAAGAACAGACTGCCGTATCACCGCCAAGGGAAATCGTCACAGCCGAAGAAACATCGTAATCTGCATCTGTTGCCACCTCAGAGGATTCCGCTGTTGTACTCTCTTCCGATCGGCAGCCCGAAAGCAGCACGGCTGCACACAGCATCACCGGAAGCATACCATACTTCATCATAGCTTTCATTTTCCATTCTCCCTTCTAAAGCCCTGCTGCCACCGTTTCCTGATAGGATACAGAGATCTCAAGATTCCCGTTCCGACAGCGCAGTTCATCAATAAATTTCTTTTCCTTGGAAGGATCCCGCAGCACGGGATCAAAAACACCGGTGTAATCAAGTCCTTCCGGAATGGTAATGTGAAGGGTTTTATAACGTCTGCGATCCCCAAAGCGCATCGCTGTATAAAGCATGGTGATCAGCCCCAGAATCAGAGAAAACAGCACCGCATATGCCAGGTACCCCATACCTGCGATCAGACCTGCTCCCATAGCGATAAAAATGGCTCCGATTTCCCGAGCAGAGCCCGGTGCAGACCGAAAGCGCACCAGACTGAAAGCACCTGCCACCGCAACTCCTGCACCTACATTTCCGTTTACCATCATGATAACCACACAGACAACAGCAGGGAGCAAAGCCAGCGTAATGGCAAAGCCTCCGCTGCTTTTTAACCTCCACATGGTCATGGCGCACAACATCAAGCCGATCAGAAGGGATACTCCCACGCACAGCAAAAAGTCATAAGGGGTGATGACTGTAGTAAGTTCGGTGTCAAAAACACCATGAAATAATGAATTAAGCATATTGGCGTTCTCCTTTTCGTTTTGATAGAAAAATATCCAGATAAGCACTTCCGTATTTGGAAAATGACGTTTTGTAGATTTTTTGCCGGGAAAGAGCCTGTACCATCCACAAGGGAAGTCCCCCTGATGTCTTTACTTCCATCAGAACCAGTCCCGGCTTTAAAATAGCCGTTCCCCATTCATCCGAATCGAGCCACAGTTCCTCCTGTCTGTAGCGGATGTTCTCATCAAAGGTCACCCTGAAATCTCCACCATCCCGCTCATAAAATGCCTCTCTCTCATAAGAAAGAAATACCGCAGGCTCCAGCTTCCGATAAAAATCCAGCACATAAGCAATCTCCTGACCGATCTGACTGTCCGGCAGCTGCATTTTTCTGCCAAGGCAGGCTTTGGCCTGCGCCTGTGGCATGGAAATACGCCTCTTGTAGACCACATCCTGATATTTCTTCTTTAATTCCACAAACACAGGATCTCCTGCTCCCGATGGGCCGTAACTTCGAACCCGGATTTTTTCCTTATATACCGGCTTTTCCATGCTCTCCCTGATCAGGCGGAAATCCGGCGTGTCGTAGTAGATATTTCTAATTAAACTGTGTCCATACTCATCCATGGACATATAGGGCTCCATTGCCTGCAGGACTGCATCCTTCTGACGATAGTTCATTAAATACTTGATCTCATATCTTTTAAATACCATCTGGCTACCCATGGTAACACACTCCTCCCATTTCTGTACTGTGAGGTCAGTATAAATGCCGAACCATAAATGAACTTAAAACGAAAATAAAATTTTTCAAAATATTCACTGACACCAAAGCAGGATTATGGTACTCTTTTAATGATAATTAAGGTATCACCTGTATACTGATAAATAATAAGAAAGGCAACCGGAGGTGTCACTATGCGTATTTTGCTGGCAGAAGATGAAAAATCCCTCTCAAGGGCTATTGTCGCCCTGCTTGAGAAAAACAACTACTCCGCCGACGCCGTCTATAACGGCAGGGATGCTCTGGAATATCTCAGCGCCGAAAACTATGATGCGGTAATTCTGGATATTATGATGCCCGAAATGGATGGATTAACGGTGCTGCATAAAATCCGGGAAAATGGAAACCGAATTCCTGTATTGATGCTCACTGCCAAATCCGAGGTTGAGGATAAGGTTCTTGGACTTGATACCGGAGCAAATGACTATCTGACGAAGCCTTTTGCCACGGCAGAGCTGCTTGCCCGCTTAAGGGCCATGACCCGAACTCAAATCGCCCAGGTGAGCAGTCAGTTGACTTTCGGAAATATTACTCTGGATCAGACATCCTTTGAATTGTCCTCTAAAAGCGGCAGCTTCCGCCTGGCCAACAAAGAGTTCCAGATGATAGAACTGCTTTTGCGAAACCCGAGACAATTGATTCCCACCGAACGATTTCTGGAAAAGATCTGGGGATATGACAGTGATGTGGAATTGAATGTGGTCTGGGTATATATCTCTTATTTGCGAAAAAAACTGGCAGCTCTCCATGCAAATATTCAGATCAGAGCTACCAGAAACACCGGTTATTCCCTGGAGGAAATAAAATGATCAAAAAACTCCGTTTTAAGTTTATTGCCGTTTCCATGCTGTCATTGACCTTCGTCCTTGTGGTGATCCTTGGCAGCATCCACTGGATGAGTTACCGAAAGACCATTGGCGAGGCCGATGACATTCTGTCTGTTCTTGCCGTCAATCATGGTATGTTTCCACAGATGGACGCAGCTCCCCGAAAAGAGATGCCGCAGGACATATCACCAAAAGACGGAACGCTTCGGAAACACAATTTCTCTGCAGAAACACCGTATGAATCCCGCTTTTTTTCCGTTCTGATCGGGGATGAAGGAAAGGTGCTCAGCGTTGATATCGGAAAAATTGCCGCTGTAGACCAGACTACGGCCGAAGCTTACGCCGTAGATGTCTGGAAGTCCGGTAAAAGTAAGGGCTTTTGTGACAGCTATCGCTTTACTCTCAGTAAAGAGCCATCCGGTACCCGGGTCATCTTTTTGGATTGCGGGCGCAGTCTTTCCACGTTTCACACAATGCTGCTTTCCAGTTTCTTTATTTCTCTGCTGGGTCTTTCTGCCGTACTGTTACTCCTGATTCTTTTTTCCGGCCGGATCATCAAGCCTGTTGCTGAGAGTTATGAGAAGCAGAAGAGATTCATCACCGATGCCGGTCATGAGATCAAGACTCCTCTTACCATCATCAGCGCCGATGCAGATCTGCTGGAGATGGAGTTCGGGGAAAGCGAATGGCTCACAGATTTAAGACGTCAGACAAACCGGCTGACAAATCTCACCAACGATCTCATCTACCTCTCCCGGATGGATGAGGAAAAGCCCAGGCTTCAGATGATCGAGTTTCCACTGTCTGACATGATGGAAGAAATCACCCAGTCTTTCCAAAGTCTCATCAAGTCCCAAAACAAACAGCTGATCGCAGAAATTTCTCCTATGATCTCCTTTACGGGGGATGAGAAGGCCATCCGACAGCTTTTGTCCATTCTGCTGGACAACGCCATAAAATATTCACCGGAAGAGGGCACGATCTGCGTAAAACTGGAAAAAGAAAATCATGCTGTAAAGCTTTTGGTATCAAACACCACGATTCAGCCGATAGAAATTGGCAGCCTGAAGCACCTTTTTGACCGTTTTTACCGTTTAGATGGATCCCGCAGTTCTTCCACCGGCGGCTATGGACTGGGGCTTGCCATTGCCCACAGCATCGTTACTGCCCACAGGGGAAAAATCTGGGCTGAAAGCCCCAAAGAAAATTTTCTGAGCATTCACGTAAGTATGTCTTAAAAGAGCCGCCCGATCTGGTAAACCGGGCGGCATAGCTCCGCAATATTTATCTTTTGCATCCACATGTAATTTGCGGATGCCGCCCATCACAATTGTGCCCATACACATAGGGCAAGGTTCCATCGTTGTGTATAAGTGATATTCGCTCAAATCGGAATATTTTTCAATATCAAGATTTCTCACACAATACATTTCCGCATGGGCAGTCCTTTTATTGGGAAAATGTCCCTCAAATGCTTCATTTCGCCCCGCAATGATCGTATTACCCGACCTGTCCGTTATCATAGCACCGATCGGTATAATTCATGATCATTATATCAATTAATTCGATTCTTGCATAAGCCTTGCATTATCCCGGAGGACCTTTTCCCATCGGACCGACCGACGAGCCATTCATGGCGAGGAGGACTTGAACAAAAGCCGGAACCCGCAAAGACCCATAGAAAGGAGGCTTCCGAAGCACTGACTTTGGGTGTGTAAACAAAGTGTAAAACAATGATACATTATTTCTATAACCTGTCATCGTTTAATGGCAAAGGTATTCGTTTATCGTTATTTCGTATATTAATTCTTCTATTTTGTATTGTATATTTCAATTCCTTCTGCTACACTATTTTTATGGGTGCTACCATTTACGGTAGGCGGTTAGTCCTTCGCCAGAGGGACTGTGACCCTCTGTTTACATAGAAATCCCCAGCTTGTCTGACGGAAATCTTGCTAAAGGAGGGGATGCTAATGTTGACTATTGAAAGTCTGATTGCAGTTATCAGCTTATGCCTGACCTGTTTCAGACTTGGATATACCATCGGAAGTCACAAGACACAAAAATAACCGCCCTGTCCTGAGAAAACAAGCGGTCATTTTTGTGATTAAACTATTTTCAATGGACTAACCGTCTATCGGTAGCACCCTTCCTATAATCATATTAGCACCATATAATGAATATGTCAAAGAATTTTATGGGTTCGACCGACGAGCCATTTATGGCGAGGAGACCTTGAACCCCGGGTTCAAGGGACTCCTCGGCATAAATTAAAAGGGCTAAGCCTTTAGGCTTAACCCTTTTAATTTCCTGCGGAAGATGGGACTTGAACCCACACGAGCGCAATGCTCACAAGATCCTTAGTCTTGCTCGTCTGCCAGTTCCGACACTTCCGCTTGACTCACGTCACGAATGATATAATACCATTGCGGCATGAAATAGTCAATACCTTTTTTCTAATTTTTTTTGGAATCGTCTTTGCGTTCATTCCTTCGTTCATTTACGGCTTTCTTCAATTCTTCAAGGGCCTCCCCAAATCTGGCGGAACGCATGCCGGGATTTCCCTTGATGATACTTCTCTGATAAAAATCCTTGATACGGCCAATCTGAATTCTGTGCTCTTTCTCGAGTAGGAACTTACTGCGAAGCTCCAGAAATTCTTCCTTCACATCATCCATAAACTCGCCGGGATTCTTGGCAACACGCTCTCTGATGCGGGCAAATTTTTCTTCCAGACTGTCCATAAGCTCTTCTGTCTTTTCTTCCCGCTCCTGCTTTCTGATCTCCCTTTCATCGTTGGCAACCGCAATCAGCACGTCGAGACGTTTCTGAATGCGCTCCATCTCTTCTTTGGCCTTCTCAAGTCCCACAAGCACATTTCTAAGATCCATAGCGGCCTTGAAGGATAAGGTAAAGTCTACAGTAATACAGATGGAAAGTACCACTGTCAACCCGGTTATCACAGCACCCGGTATCGCAAATACTGCCTTTTCCACCGCAGGATGTACAAACTCTGTCATCAGGATCGTCAAAAATCCCCAGGCAATAGTTGATGATAAACAAATATGACCCTTATAATTGAATTTCTGATTCGAATAATCCCAATACCTTACCTTAAACAGCGCTTCCATGGTTATTCCGGTCACAAGCTCAAGGGCGGTGGCACCCACACACCCTGCCAGATAAGTCAGGATAATATTATCCTGAAAAGGCATGGATACCAGAAGCATCATGATCGCACCACTTCCGTAAATAGGAAGGAAAGGGCCTCTCATAAAACCCCTGTTTACAAAATGTCTGCTCTTTATGGATACAAAGGTGGATTCGAAGACCCAGCCAAAGAAACAGTAAAAATAGAAAAAGAACAGCCATTGAATGATCGTGTAATGGTACATCGGTTTTTCCTCTCAAATATTGGTATCAGATGATTTTATAGAAATCAAGTAAAGCTGATTACAGGTTCTTTGGGAGCTTTTGTCTGTTCAACGCTGATTGCTTTCAAAACAGGTCCCTCCCCTTCATAATCGGCAAAATATTCTTTGTCAACCTTTGCCGTAACCTTGACCCATTGTTTCTCCGTCAGGGTATCAGCCTTGTCATACTCACAGGCAAAGCCCAGGAAAGCCATATCCTCCGCACAGCATGTCATGGCCATTCTTCCGGGAATAAAAAAGCCTTTCGGAAATTCCTTCGGCTTTAATACCATGGCCGTAAACTGAATGGTCTTTCCGATATATCTGTCCAGATTATCAAGGGAATCCAGATACCAGATACCGTAACCCTGATTATCCAGTTCAATAATGGGATCATTCAGATTGTAGGGAAGATCGTCCTCAAAAATCTGATTGACTTCTCCCTGAGAATCTTCAAAAATGATATCTGCCTGCTGGTTGATTGCTTTCACGTTTCTCTTATAAACGCTTAAATCCTCCACGCCGTCACAACGGTTAAAAATGATCATCTCCGATTTGCGGATCATTTCTGCAAGCAACGATTTCATATTGGTAAAATACATGGGAAAAGTAGAAGCATCAACTGTAGTAATCTGCTGTTCCACGGTCCAATGCCAGGGCAGTTTCATATTCTTAAAATTCCACATGCCATTATACTCGATGATAATACGTTCCGGCCTGTATTTCTTTTCCAATTCAATCAAATGAGAAGTATTGAAATCCTCCTCCTCATCGATCACCACCATATCCGTTCTGCTTCTTGCTAGAAGCTTCTCATCATATTCCACTTCTCCTTCTTCACATACGATCAGAAGCGTTCTGCCTTTAATCTGAAAATAAGGCTGTGCCAGAGTGTAACAAATAAACTCTGTCTTGCCGCTCTCCAAAAAACCATTGATCACATATACAGGTTTCATACTGTTCCTTCTTTCCTCTCCTGCTTTTTGCAGGCCAGTTATTATTTTTCAAACAGTGCTTTCAGTGCCCCTTCGTTTAATTTGGAACCGATCACACAGAACTTACCGGTTACATCAGGTTTTCCGTCACGGACATTACTCTCTTCCGGCACATAGTCGAAATAAATCCAGCCACCGTTTTCAGAGGGTACCATTCCTTTGGCACGAAGTACGATACCGTAAGTCTCTTCTTTGGAAAGAGCCTCCAGAATCTTTTCGATTTCTTCTTTATTATATGCTGCCGGTGTCTCCATACCCCAACTGGTAAATACTTCGTCCGCATGATGTTGGTGATGGTGTTCGTGATCATGATCATGACAACCACAAGTGCAGTCCTCACCGTGCTCATGATGATGTTCATGCTCCTCCTCGTCATGATCGTGATGATGGTGGTGTTCATGCTCCTCCTCATCGTGACCGTGATGATGATGGTGCTCATGCTCCTCCTCATCATGATCGTGATGATGGTGGTGCTCATGCTCCTCCTCATCGTGATCGTGGTGATGATGGTGTTCATGCTCTTCTTCGTCATGGTGAGCCATAATTTCTGCCATCAGCTCAGCCTCCAGATCTTTCGCGCCCTCAATAGTATCAAGAATATCTTTGCCATCCAGTTCATCCCAGGGTGTCGTGATAATGGTTGCCCTGTCGTTATGCTCTCTGATCAGGCTGATACAGGTATTCAGCTTGTCCTCCGAGATATTGCCGGTACGGCTCAAAATAATGGTTCCCGCATGCTCGATCTGATTAATAAAGAACTCACCAAAGTTCTTAATATACATCTTGCACTTGGAGGCATCCACAACTGCCACCGCACTGTTTAATACAACGTCCTTCTCATCGATTACATTCTGTACCGCTTTCATGACGTCGGAAAGCTTGCCGACTCCCGAAGGCTCAATCAAAATACGGTCGGGTGTGTATGTTTTCATTACTTCCTTCAGAGATGTACCAAAGTCACCTACAAGGGAGCAGCAGATACATCCGGAATTCATTTCCTTGATTTCAATTCCGGCCTCTTTCAAAAAGCCGCCGTCAATCCCGATCTCTCCGAATTCATTCTCGATCAGGACCGTCTTTGTATCAGCAAGAGCCTCCTTCAAAAGCTTCTTAATTAATGTAGTCTTTCCTGCACCCAGAAATCCGGATACAATATCAATCTTTGTCATTTCTATTCCTTCTTTCCTTTTTCTCAGCAATTATAATACATAATGATTATAATTACTCCTTTTCCCAAAGTCAAACAATTCTCCCCACGCATTGATTCTTTAATAAATTTTTAATTAGAAATATTTGCTGCCTTGTTGACAGACCCAAGTCACCTGTGCTAAATATTGCGATCAGACTTCGCCAAAAGAGGATGTCCTAATTTATCGATTAGGACATCCTCTTTTATTATCTCTAAATCCCCTCCTGCCAGTCAATTCTCCATCTCTTTTATCATGGGCTCAATCTGGGACAACATGTGATCCATGCTTTCAAACAAAGCGCTCTTGGTCGTACCAAGGTCACCGGCTTTTTCAATATGCTCCAGAACATTCCGGTATTGAGACTCCATCTGGTCAAAGGATTTTGAAACCTCAGAAAGCTCCTTTCCCGCTTTCTCCGCAGCCTGGGCAATCTGCTGCTGTACAGCATCCGCTCCTCCTGCAGCATCAGTAATTCTGTCAAAGGTTTCATAAGTGACATCCACATTCTGAAGGCTCTCCTGCAAAGCCTCCTGCGATGCAACAATGCCTGTATTCAGCTTTTCTGTTCCTGCTTCCACATCGTTGATACTGATATCCACTGTACTGACAAGTCCTTTGATCTCATCTGCCAGCTTTTTAACCTCTTCCGCAACAACGGCAAAGCCCTTTCCCTGCTCCCCTGCCCTTGCCGCTTCAATGGAAGCATTCAGAGCCAGCATATTGGTCTGATTGGCAATCGAAATAATCTGATTCATACAGTCCTCGATCTTCTTTACGGAAACCTGAAAATCGGTAAAAATACTCTGCATTTCCTGAAACCGATCCTGTACCTCCACAGAGCTTGTCTTCAGTCCCTGCACTTTTTTCTGGGCATCCTCCACCGTAGAGACGATCTCTTTTTTCACGTTATCAAACTTACCAGATTCCAGTCCTACCGTTTCGAAAATACTGTTGAAAGAATTCAGTTTTTCTTTTAAAACATTATTATCCTCCAGCACCTTATCAAAAGAAAGTTGTACCTCTCTGAGCTCCTGCAGAGAATCAACTTCTTTATTTACCAGCTGTTTCTGATAACTTCTGAGACTATTCGCCACATGCACGACAGGATAATAATCCTTTTTCTCCAAAGCCTGATCTACATTTTCTGTACTTGACGTTTTTTTCTTCAATAAAAACATAACCTTCTCCTTCATCTCTCACTATTCAAAAACCACACAAGTCATGGACTGATTTACAAACTGGTTATTATAATGCTCCCCATAGCCGATTAGTCCGCAATGGCTGCCGAGTGCGCTCATGGATTTAAGATATTCCTGCATATTGTGGTTCTGACTGAAGAGAAGATAACGGAACAGGCAGTTAACTGAATATACCCCGGAGATATGCTGAAAATCATCTCTGATATTCTTTATGGTTTCCTCTGCGATCTGCCTGTAATCCTTCAGTTCCAGCAGCGTCAGCACATCAGAATCATTTACCTGACGGAAGCAGGCAAGCCCGTTTCCCATCACTTCCTTGATGGAGATGATACATACGTCCTCCCCGCTGATCTTACCAAAAGGATTCTGAAAGGTCTGCGTCGCAATATCTTTTTCTTTGATATGTAGAATGTCTTCATAAACCTGTTTGGCAGGCTTTCCGTTTAATTCTCCGATATAATATTTGCTCTTGTCTGTCCCCGAAGCAATAAAACGATAGTCAGATAACGGTCTGTACATATTTTCCTTGTAGACCTTAACTTTCCCGTTCAGATTTTTTACCAGCGCATACGCAACTGCATCTTCATAGACTTTACCGTTTGCGGAGATCTTGCCGGCATCACCGGTTCCTCCCATAAGCTGAATTTTTTTCGGTCCCAGAACACTGTCCATGGTCGTCAGGACACAGGCATCATTCCCCACACACAGATCGATACACACGGTATCCCTGGCGGATGCTCCTATCTGTTCCACATCCTGCTGCAAGCGCTTAATATACTTTACAGGCATCGAAGAAACCTGCAAAAGCACATTGGCAACTGCCGTAACCCCTTCGGTAAAGGCAGTAATTCCGACGCCGGCTTCCACAACGGTTGTATCATAGCTCATTCCGATACATCCGATGCTGGGAACACCCGGATAAAGTGTTTCCAGTTCCTCCACATGTTTTTCAAACTGATCCCTGTTTGACATCAGAATGATCAGTTTCGGATCAGAAAGGCCTCTTACGGCTTCCTTCAAATCTCCCTTTTCGCTTTTCCCATAAAACTGTTTCAATTCATAGCCCCCTGTCATTAGTAATAAACTTAATGTAAATTAATACAATTTTTTATACACTTTGTCCAATCGATTTTTATTATACAGCTTTTTATCTTTCTTCGCAATTTACTAAATATAAAACTCCTGTCCTTCTCTTTCAATCACTTCTACCTTTTTTTCATATTCCGGATATCGATCTAAAAATTCACGTATTATCTCGTATTTTCCCCAGAAGTGCATGGGAAAGACATGGCTGCTCTCCGTATATTCCATAAATGACAAAATGCCCTCAAAGGCATCCTTTCCCTGTCTCGGATCGAGAGGCACAAAGGCTGCGTCGATCTCTCTTTTCTTTATTTTCTCAAGTTTCTTGAAATACATCGCCTTCATATTGTTATTATACTGTTTGGATTCCCCCTCCCAGATCCAGAGATTCAGATCTCCTGCTATGATAATCAAACAGAAAGCAAATCTGTTCCATTTCCACAAAAAAACCGCTATGTCCGATATAGGTTATTTCCATAGTAGTATTCTCCTGTTGCCGGTATACGAAAAACACCGGATAGGGAATTCACTGTCCAGAACTTCCTCTATCCGGTGCAATTTTATTAAATTAAAGATTCATACAGTCTGGTGATATCCTCCGCGCTTGTCTCTTTGGGATTACCCGGTCTGCATGCATCGTCATAAGCTGACTGTGCGAGGAACGGAATGTCCTCTTTCTTTACGATTTCCTTTAAGTCAGCAGGAATTCCCACATCTGCAGACAGCTTCTTAACCGCATCGATGGCTGCCTTTCTGTATTCCTCCTGGGACATGGAATCTACACCTTCCACACCCATAGCTCTTGCAATCTCACGGTACTTTTCTCCGGTAGCTTCCGCATTGTACTCCATAACAGTGGGCAGAATGATTGCATTTGCAATACCATGAGGCGTATCGTATAAAGCGCCGAGAGGATGTGCCATGGAATGTACGATTCCGAGTCCAACGTTGGAGAAGCCCATTCCTGCCACATACTGTCCGAGTGCCATATCTTCTCTTCCCTCAGGCGTGTTTGCCACTGCGCCGCGTAAGGACCTGGAAATGATCTCAATTGCCTTTAAGTGGAACATATCGGATAACTCCCATGCTCCTGCCGTGATATATCCCTCAATGGCGTGTGTCAATGCATCCATACCTGTAGCCGCTGTCAGTCCCTTGGGCATAGTAGACATCATTTCAGGATCCACAAATGCTACCACGGGAATATCCTTAGGGTCAACACATACCATTTTGCGGTTCTTTGCCGCATCTGTAATAACATAATTAATGGTTACCTCTGCCGCTGTTCCTGCAGTAGTCGGCACCGCAAAAATCGGAACCGATTTATTCTTAGTGGGAGCTACACCCTCAAGGCTTACCACATCTTCAAATTCAGGATTGTTGATGATGATACCGATTGCCTTGGCTGTATCCATGGAGGAACCGCCACCGATCGCAATCAGATAATCCGCACCTGACTTTTTATAGGCCTCCACACCTGTCTGCACATTTTCAATTGTGGGATTGGGTTTAATATTGGAATACAATTCATAGGCAAGTCCTGCCCCGTCCAACACATCCAAAACCTTTTTGGTAACCCCAAATTTTACCAGATCAGGATCGGAACATACAAAGGCTTTCCCAAAGCCTCTTCCTTTTGCCTCTGTAGCGATCTCCTGAATTGCCCCTGCTCCATGATAGGAGGTTTCATTCAATACAAATCTGTTTGCCATACTTTTTTTCTTCTCCTTTCGACTTAAAACCGCGTTATTAGCTTTATTATAATGAAAAAGACGGGAATTGACAACACAATTCCCGTTCTTAGACGCTTATTTTTGTACTTTTAAACTCCTTTTATAATGACTTGCTGCTTTAGCTCATTTACCAGTTCCCGGGAAGGCGGCTTGGTTCCTACGGTAGTCACTGCCCCTGCCGATGCTGCCATACAAAGGCGGACTGCCTCTTCTCCTGTAAGCTTCTGCTCCCATGAAAAGGCAAGGGCTGCCACCATGGCATCTCCCGCTCCTACCGTGGAGCGTGGTTTTACAGGCAGTGCCGGGCATCTCGCCTCGTAGCTGTCGAGAAGGAACACAGCGCCGTCCTCTCCCATGGAAACAACCACTGACTTCACGTCTTCTCCCTTCATGCTTCTTGCCGTGTTCAAGAGCGTTTCCTCCGAACTTTCCCGGCAAAGCCCTGCATATTTTTCAAGTTCTGCCCGATTAGGTTTTATCATATCCGGGCTTTGACTTAAGCCATTCTTTAGCAGTTCTCCGTCGGCATCTAAAAGTACCTTCGCTCCCTTTTCATGCAAAAGCGAGATCAGATGGGCATAAATCATCGGATCTACACCTTTCGGAACACTGCCGGAAAGGACAAAAAGAGTCCCTTCTTTTGCATATCCAAGGATCTTCCTGATCAGCCTGTCCATCTGTTTATCGTCAATGACAGGCCCCGGTTCGTTCAATTCCGTCACACTGCCGTTTTCTTCCACGATCTTGGTATTGGTTCTGGTTTCACCGTTGACCCATACAAAATCATGAAAGATTCCTTTTTCATCCAGAATCATCTCTATGTTTTTTCCTGTATTTCCGCCAAGGAAACCCGTTGCAATGCTCTCACCGCCAAGGGCTTTTATGGTCTTGGATACATTGATTCCCTTGCCTCCGGCATCATATTCTACCTCTTTGATCCTGTTGAGTCCTCCCGGGCAAAGTCTGTCAATTGTGACGGTCTTGTCGATGGCAGGGTTCATTGTCACTGTTATGATCATAGTACTTTGCCTCAATCCTCCTCTATATGTTCCCGCCCCATGGAAATGATCGTCCGCACATGATCATCTGCCAGAGAATAAAAGATGGATTTCCCCTCTCTTCTGCTTTTCACCAGCTTGTTCTGCTTCAGAATTTTGAGCTGATGGGAGATTGCAGACTGGGTCATATTTAATGCCTGTGCCAGGTCGCACACACACACTTCAGCTTCAAACAGAACAAACAAAATCCGAATGCGGGTTGAATCTCCAAACACCTTGAAAAGCTCTGCCAGATCATAAAGTTCTGTCTCTTCCGGCATGGTCTCATCTACAATCTTAAGCAATTCCTCATGAACCTCTATGGTGTCACAACATTCTATTTCTGCCATGTTATCCCCTCCATTTTACAACTTTTTGACAAACAGAGCCCTGATTGCGTTCAGTACCGCAATCACCATAACCCCTACATCTGCAAAGATAGCGAGCCACATATTGGCAATTCCCAGTGCACCGAGGACAAGACAAATGATCTTGATTCCGATCGCAAAATAAATATTTTCATAGACGATTCTCACACATTTCCTTGAAATTTTGATCGCCTTTGCAATTTTCAAGGGATCATCATCCATCAGCACCACATCTGCCGCTTCAATGGCTGCATCGGAGCCAAGGGCTCCCATGGCAATGCCGATATCCGCTCTCGAGAGAACAGGTGCATCGTTGATGCCATCCCCCACAAAGGCAAGCCTCTCCTTATCACTCTTTTGACTCAGCAGTTCTTCCACTTTATTGACCTTATCTGCCGGCAAAAGTTCACTGTAAACCTCATGGATTCCCAGCTCTTCTGCCACCTGATCCGCCACTTTTTTGGCATCTCCTGTGAGCATAACCGATTTCTTGACTCCCGCCTTTTTCAGCTCACTGATGGCTTCCTTTGCATGAGGCTTTAGCAGGTCGGATATCAGAATACAGCCGGCATAGCTGCCGTCCACCGCCATGTGGACTACCGTGCCTGCCTGGTCACATTCCTTCCATCCAAGGCCAAGTTCTTCCATCAGCTTATGATTACCGGCGGCTACCGGTACTCCATCCACCCTGGCAACCACACCTTTTCCGCTGATTTCCTCCGCATCCGTCACCCTGGTCCTATCGATTTCTTTCCCATATGCATTCTTAAGACTTTTGCTGATGGGATGGGAGGAAAAGCTCTCCGCATAAGCAGCATATTCAATCAGCTTATCTTCCGGCATCTGATTGTGATAGACGCCGCTGACCTCAAAAACTCCCTGGGTCATGGTACCGGTCTTATCAAACACAACATATCTGGTCTGAGAAAGAGTTTCCAGATAATTGGAGCCCTTTACCAGCACACCTTCTCTGCTGGCTCCGCCGATTCCTGCAAAAAAGCTTAGAGGAATACTGATCACAAGCGCACAGGGACAGCTGATAACAAGAAAGGTAAGTGCCCTGTAAATCCACTCTCCCCACTGCGGAGTGATGCCCATAAAGATTCTCACAACCGGCGGCAGTATGGCAAGGGCTGCTGCTCCGTAACACACGGCCGGTGTGTAAACTCTTGCAAACCTTGAAATAAAATTCTCCGATCTCGATTTTCTGGAGCTGGAATTCTCCACAAGCTCCAGAATTTTGGATACCGTGGACTCTCCGAATTCCCTTGTGGTTCTGATCTTCAAAACGCCTGTCATGTTGATGCAGCCGCTGATCACATCATCCCCTTCTTTTGCTTCTCGAGGAAGGCTTTCGCCTGTCAGCGCACTGGTATTCAGGGTGGTGTTTCCCTCTATGATGGTGCCGTCGATGGGAATTTTCTCGCCGGGCATAACAACGATGACTGAGCCTGTCTCCACCTCATCAGGGTCTACTTTTTCCAATTTGCCGTCTTTTTCCACGTTGGCATAATCAGGACGGATATCCATCAGTTCACTGATATTCTTACGGCTCTTTCCCACTGCATAGCCCTGGAACAGCTCACCGATCTGATAAAACAGCATAACGGCAACGCCCTCTTTGTAATCGCCAAGGATAATGGCGCCCACGGTTGCCACTGCCATCAGGAAATTTTCATCAAATACCTGTCTGTTTAAAATCCCTTTTACAGCCTTTTTCAAAATGTCATATCCGATGATCAGATAGGGAATCATGAATAAGCCAAACGCCAGATATCCTTCAATAGGAAGCAGCGAAAACAAAATCATCAATACCGCCGCTGCAATGATACGAATCAGGACTTTTTTCTGTTTTTTGTTCATGGCAGCCACCTATAAGAAAATCTCGCAGTCATCCTCGACCTTCTTGCAGTTCTTCAAAACCTCCTGCATAACCGTCTTAGGATCCTGACCCTCTTCAAACTCAACGATCATCTTTAATGTCATAAAATTCACGGTTGCACTTTTGACACCCGCCGTATGATTAGCTGCCTTCTCCATCTTATTAGCACAGTTGGCACAATCTACATCAATCTTATAAGTTTTTTTCATATTGAGAACCTCACTTGTTTTCTTACATATGAACAATTATTCATATGTTTAATTGTATTATAACATGACTGCGCTGATTGTCAACTGAATATAAAAATTTTATCTAATTTTATTGAATATCAAGCACCTTGTATTCAAGGTCCTCCTCAGAGGGTATATACAGTATTTAAATCTCTCTATTTCCCGGTCAGCGCCACAAGTTCTTTCATGATATCAGCTATCTGCGTCATCACCACTGCGTTTTCCTCTTCCGCATGCATGGTCTCACTGGCATGGGCTGACACTTCCTCTGATATAGCGGAAATATTCTGAACGGAGTCCACAATCGTCTGATTAGCCTCTTTGAGCTGGGCAACATTTTTTACCAGACTCTCCATGTTATCACGGATCTCAAAGGTACTTGTCTGAATCGTTCCAAAGCTTTCCGAGGCATTGGCTGCCCCCTGCTTTTCTTCATTGATATCGGAAACCATTTCGGAAACAACAGTTACCACTTCCTGAATTGCCGAGGAGACGTTACTGATCAGACCTGCAATGTTCGCTGTGGCTTCTTTGGTACGAGTAGCCATTCCCGAAATTTCCGTAGCCACTACGGAAAATCCTCTTCCTGCCTCCCCTGCTCTTGCCGCTTCAATGCTTGCATTTAATGCAAGCAGGCTTGTCTGGGAGGTAATGCCTCCGATCAGTTCCACAATACTGTTCATTTCTTCCATATAAGCTTTCAGTGCTTCCAGCTTTTCTGTAACGACAGTCCCGTTGACAACAGAGTTTTCTACCTCTTTTACCAAAAGCTCCACATCACGATTTCCTGATTCCAGCGCTTTCAGCGTTTTTTGCATGCTTTCATCAATCTGCTCTGCCACGCTGCTGACATCCTCCACTTTGTTCTGGATAGCCTCCGTCTGCAAGCTCTGATTCTGCACATGTTCCGCCGTATCTGTTGCACCGATGGATACTTCCTCCATGGCATGTCTGGTGGCTTCGGAAGCGGCGCTCAGTTTATCCATCTTTTCATGAATATTGGCGATTCCGACTGCCAGTTTATCCGACAGCTCCGAATTTGTCCTGAGCAGACTCTCTGTCTCTTCCCGGGCTTTTGAAACCTGATCAAATTTCTGCACGGAGTTATCCTTCAGCGTTTTTGTGGTAATAATAGAGTAAATTCCAACCATTATCATAACAACCACCTGAATGATTGCCGAATCCATTCCCGCATAACCGAACTTTCCGGTGGATGCACCAAGTACCGATACCAGAATACTTTCCACAATTGTTCCTGCATTGATCATGATCAGATATCTGATATCATTATAGACGGAAACCACAAAGATCATGGGAATCACAAAGATAAACACCATGTTGTTGGTGGCCGTAAATAAACATATCGTATAAAAAACAGCAAACCCTATGGCTGTCAAATGCTTGATCAAAAAAGTCTCCCTGTCCCGTTTCCAGAAAAAAAATTCTGCTGCCAACGGTGCCATTCCGATGACTGCAAGAATCAGGAAATAGGAAAGCGGTGACAACCCTCCTGTGACCTGAAGAAGAATAAAAGTCAGCATTACCAGGATTGAAATAAAATGTGTCACCATAGCCGTTTTGTTATTTCTTTGAAGTTCTGTCATGTTCTTATATGTACCCCTTTCACTTTTCCTTACGGACATTGCAATGGCTGCAATCACCACAGCAGTGCCTGCCTGATTTTTTATTTCGAATCATTCTTCTGATCACAAGCCCCATACTCAGAAGAACAATTGCACCGACAATGATTGTACTCATGTTCAAAACACCTCTGTTATTAATAGTACTCACAGTCAAAATGGATTGTCAAGAATTCAGTCAAAATTCTTTGCTCTTTGTCCGCTTTTATGCTATACTTTTCTCAATTGAATGTGCCAGCTGTCAGGCACATCGGAATGGGTGTAAAAATGAACGTAAATGAATCGGCGGAAAACTATCTGGAAACCATACTAATATTAAGTAAAAAAAAGCCTGTTGTCCGTTCCGTGGACATTGCAGAGGAGCTTGGCTTCAAAAAGTCAAGTGTCAGCGTTGCCATGAAAAATCTCCGTGAAAAGAACCATATTACGGTAACGAAGGAAGGCTTTATCTATCTGACTGAGTCGGGAAAAGCAATTGCTGATATGATCTACGAGCGCCATGAACTGTTAAGTGACTGGTTGGTAAAGCTTGGTGTTGATCCCAAAATCGCAACGGAAGACGCCTGCCGGATTGAGCATGTGATCAGCAAAGAAAGCTTTGATGCCATTAAGCATCACATCAAATAAAGTCAGACACCGACACGCTTTTCGAATCGTCTTCTTGATCCTAAAAGGGGGAAACCAGCTTCCATGAAAATTGCACTGTTTTCCCTCTTTCCTTTTATTCTGTCTCTTTCTTCTCTACATATTCCTTCATAAATGTTCCGAGAGGACTTGGTCTGCCAAAATAGAAGCCCTGAATATAGTCAGGATTGATCTCGCAAATCTTATCAAGTTCATCCTTCGTTTCAATTCCTTCGATACAGAGTTTCAGCTTAATACTGTGAGTCATTTCCACCATATGACGAAGCAACCCATATTCATAGCTGCTGTTCAATGCCTTCAATGTAAACGAACGGTCAATTTTAATGGTATCCGGACTTAAATTGTACAGATAATGGAAATTGGAATAGCCTGTTCCGAAATCATCCAGTGCAAGAGGAATACCGTTATCCTTCAAGCCGTCACAGAAGCTGATAAAATTGGCATCCGATTCCAGAAATCCGCTTTCCGTAAGTTCCATGACCACACTTCCCTTTGGAAGTCCATAGGTTACCGCCGCCTCTTTGATCTCATTCAGCATATCACTTTTCAGTACCTGAATGTAGGATACATTGACGGATACTCTGAAATCCGGAATTATTTTCTGAATTCTGCTGCATGCAGCCATAGCCTGATGAAGTACCCATCTGCCTACCGGAATGATAAGTCCGCTTTCTTCAAGCAAGGGAATAAATTCACCCGGCGAAATCATTCCTGTTTCTTCCGTATGGAAACGAAGTAAGGTTTCAGCTCCCGTCAGTCTATTGTTGTTGATATCAATAATCGGCTGATAGTATGTCTCAAAACCGTCAAAATTGTTTTTTACCGCATGACGCATAACACGAATCAGTTCTTTCTTTTGAAGGAACTCTTGATAATCGCCCTTTACATATGTATAACATGTATTCTTTCCCAATTCCTTTGCCTTGCTTAAGGCAAACTCGGAAAGCTTCATCAGATTGTCATAACTCTGTCCCAGAATCTTGGAAAGATCCAATATACCGGCAGAAATTGTATAGAACACCTCATATCCGTTTTCTTCAATAAACAGATCAATTCTTTCTCTTATCCTTTTGTATAGCTTTATGCCATCCTCATATACACCCTCAAAATCAAGAACAACAAATTCATCGGCGACGATACGGTAAATCATTTGCTCACGGTCTGTCACAGCCTGAATACATTCGGCAGTTCTCCTTAGAACCATGTCACCGTATTCCATTCCTTTATTTTCATTAATTTCTTTAAAATTATCAATGCCGATACGGAGCACAAACCCCTTCAGACACTCACCCTGATGATTTAATATTTCATCCTTTAAACTGACATCGCCGAGAAGTCCGCTGACATTATCGGCCTTCGGCTTCCTTCCGATCTCATTGATGCATCCAACCAGAAATTTCGGGGTTCCATCTGCATCCTTAAGCACATTTCCGCGACAATTGATCCATACTGCCTTACCACACTTGTCCAGCCAGCGATAACGGAGATTGTGAAAATTCTTTTCGCCCCGCTTCACCTTTTCAATGTCCTCTGTCAATGTCTCAAGATCCTCTGCGTATACAAACTTTGAAAATTCTTCTGTCGCATTGCCATATTTACTGTCAGGGATGCAAAAACGCTCAACCGCATTTTCGGAAATACAGAAAGTATCTCTATCAAAATCAAGAATATAGATATATCCGTCAACACAGGGATTTAATATTTTTATCATTTCTTCAAATTTTTGTATTGTCTCTCTGCTAAAAGGCGATTCCACATTTCCACCCCTCTCAAAAAATTTATCATTCTGTATTTTTCGCTCAATTTCTACTTATACGTAGTAATTTTAGCACAATTCTTTATAATTTACAAGATTATCCAAAAAACAGCAATGCCGAATGGCTTACATTTTTCTATGTTTTTCTACATTTTAAAATATCACAAAAAGAAGTATATCATATAAAAATTTCAGAAAATAGAATCTTTTTAGCAAAAAATAGTAAAAAAATTGCAAACTTCCCGAGTTATGGTATAATGGGCATTAGTGAATGGAAACATGCAGTGCATGTTAACGACGAATGGCGTGAATTGTGCTCACGATATAAGGAAGGTTTCTATGAAAAAAAATAAAAAGCAGATTGCTGCTCTTATATGTGTTATTTTACTTGTCTTATTATATATTGCAACACTTATCGTTGCCTTGCTTGATTTCCCCGGATCCGACAGAATGTTTGCTGCCTGTCTGATGGCTACCGTAGGGCTTCCCATTCTCCTTTGGATCTATATCTGGGTCTATGGAAAATTTACCGGAAAGCATACTATTACCGATCCTTTGGATATCACGCCATCCTCCGACTCTACAGAAAAGCCGGAAGATGATGATCAGGAATAGTCAGAGCATGGAGAGCAGCTCTGATGCAGCTCTCGATACTCCGGTCTTTGTCTCCGTGACCACGCAGATATGCCTTTTGGGTATGATCTTATTAAATCTGAGTTCAAACAGTCTTCCCGATTCCAGCTCTTCTTTTGCAAATTCCTTCATGACGCTTCCGATTCCGAGATTTCTTTTGGTAAACTGAACAATCATGTCACTGGTTGCAAGTTCAAACTCCGGATGCATCTCCACCCCGTTCTTTTTCAGAAATTCATCCATGTAAGATCTTGTGCTCGTGTTTTGCTCAAGAGAGATGATCGGAAGTTTTTCAAGCTCCTGAAAATCCAGCATTCTGTTTTTATACTGAATAAACTTTCGTCCTGCCACAAAGCAGTCCTCAATCTCTTTTACTTCCAGAACCGATAATTCTTTACTCTCCGCAAAAGGAGTGCTTACCACCCCAAAATCAATCCTGCCCTCTTTCAGAAACTGAAGCGTTTCCGGTGTGGGAGCATTGGTCACAGTCACCTTGATATGGGGATATTTTTCATGATATTTTTCCAGATATGGCAAAAGATAAAACTGAAGCGTCATGTCACTTGCGCCGATGCGCAACTCCCCGCTTTCAAGATTCATTATTTTCTTCAGTTTCTTTTCCCCGAGCTCTATTTCCTCATATCCCCTTTTTACATAAAAATACAGGCTTTCCCCTTCCGGAGTCAGCCTGATACCTCTGGATGCCCTGACAAAAAGCTTGGTGCCAAGAGTATCTTCCAACTGCTTTAAAGCCTGACTCACGGCAGGCTGAGATATGGAAAGCTCCTCAGCGGCATGCGTAAGACTGCCAAGCTTTCCCACATAATAAAAAACCTTATAATACTCGAGATTACTGATCATGATCTTCCTGCTTTTCCAAATTAGTCCTTGCGGCTGCTTATATTGTAGTATAAAATAGGCGGTATGAAAACACTAAATTACAAACACACCATCTATGCCTGTTTTACAGGTTATGTTGTACAAGCCATTATCAACAACTTTATCCCTCTTTTATTTTTGACTTTTCAGTCTTCCTATGGAATTCCACTTTCAAAAATCACTTTTCTTGTGACTTTTAATTTCGGTCTGCAGCTTGTGATTGATTTTCTCTCTGCAGGTTTTGTTGACAAAATAGGATACCGGATCAGCATCATTCTGGCGCATGTGTTTGCAGCAGCCGGTCTGATCGGGCTGACTGTTCTGCCGGAATTATTCCGGGATCCTTTTACCGGTCTGCTGTTATCCGTTGTGATCTACGCTGTGGGCGGAGGTCTTACGGAAGTACTGATCAGTCCCATTATGGAATCCTGTCCTACCGATAATAAGGAGACTGCCATGAGCCTTCTGCACTCCTTCTATTGCTGGGGTCATGTGGCCGTGGTGTTGTTCTCCACTGTCTTTTTCCGCCTTTTCGGTATTGAAAACTGGAAAATACTGGCTCTTATCTGGACCATTGTGCCGGTTATTAACGGATTCCTTTTTGCAAAGGTTCCCATTGCCCCTCTCCTGTCCGAAGAAGAGGAAAGTATTCCCCTGTCACGTCTTATGAAGCAAGGCTTATTTTGGATTCTGTTGCTTTTGATGTTCTGCGCAGGTTCCTGTGAACAGGCTGTAAGCCAGTGGGCTTCCACTTTCGCAGAAAAGGGGCTTCAGGTAAGCAAGACCATCGGTGATCTGACAGGTCCCATGATGTTCGCCATTCTGATGGGAATCTCCCGGGCTATCTACGGAAAATATGGTGATAAAATTGATTTAATGAAATTCATGACCTTCAGCGGGATTTTGTGTCTGATCAGCTATCTGCTGATTTCCCTCACAGCCTCCCCTGTCATCGGTCTGATTGGATGCGGACTGTGCGGTCTTTCCGTAGGCATTCTCTGGCCCGGTACCTTCAGCATTTCCGCCGCCCGCCTTAAGGCAGGCGGAACCGCCATGTTTGCCCTTCTTGCTCTTGCCGGAGACGTAGGCTGTTCACTTGGTCCCACCACAGTGGGCATTGTATCCGGATGGTTTCAGGATAATTTGCGTATGGGGATTCTGGTCGCAACAGCATTTCCCGTACTGCTTCTGTTACTTCTTACAATATTAAAAAACATGAAGGGAAGCCAAAAAAACCTTTAATCCGCTTTTTCTCGATAAAACTTCTGCAATACGGAAAATGCCTGTTTTCTGTATTTTTTGTCTGCCGAGCATAACCCTTTTCGGTTGTAATATTTCTGGATGCTGCTTGTTCTTCTGGGACATCTGAAATCATAGAGAATCCAGGGTGTCATTCCCTTGATATAACTGATTTTTCTGATTTCCTCTATCTGCCGCTCATAGACATAGGCCTGACACTCTTCCGTTCCCTTGTCTGTGATCGTTCCATGATGACCCGGCAGTGCATCTGCTCCGAATTCAGTGATAATCACCGGTTTTGAGGGATTGCTGTTGTTCATCAGCTGTGGCAGCTTTTCAAAGTCAGGCGTATACCAGCCACAGTATTCATTTATGCCGATCACATCCAGATACTCTGCAAGACGATCTGCTATGACATTCTTTTCTCCATCCACCAGGCACGCCGCCGATACCAGTCTTGTTTTATCCTCCTGATGCGCGCAGTCTGCAAGACGGCTCATGAATTGTAAGCGATCATCCGTATCTGCATTTTCATTTCCCACAGACCAGATGATCACACTGGCGCGGTTATAGTCTCTGCCGATCAATTCTTTCAACTGATTTTCCGCATCCTCGTAGGTCGCCTCCCGCTCAAACCGAATTGCCCAGTATACCGGAATTTCTTCCCACAAAAGCATTCCCAGCTCGTCTGCCAGTTTTGCCATCCTCTCGCTGTGAGGATAGTGTGCAATGCGCATGAAGTTACATCCAAGCTCTTTTGCAGTCCTTATATTTTCGGTTCTCTCTTCATCCGTCAGGCCTTTACCGTTTTCTACACTCTCCTCATGACAACTCACTCCGCGCAGAAACACAGGTTTTCCGTTTAAAATAATCTCCCTGTTTTCCACCTTTATTTCACGAAATCCAACTCTGTCACTTACATGATCATTCAGACAGGATACAATTACTTCATATAATTTGGGCACTTCCGGAGACCAGAGTTGCGGCTTTGCTTCTATCGTGGCCTCACCTGTTCCGTTCTTTACGGAAATCTGTTCATGGATTCCAAGTTCCTCCACCGAAATCAATGCGGTTGATGTCACAGCCTCTGACAACTTTATTTCCGCCCGTATCCGGCTGAATGTCCCATCCGGCACCAGTGCGATCCTGAGATCCTTTATATATGTCTTCGGAAGACGGATTAACTCAATGTCACGATAGATACCACCATAGTTGAACCAGTCCGTATTTTCCGTGGGCACCTGCTCCGGTCTTCTGGTACTGTCCACCACAAGAATGATGCGATTGTCCGCCTTCAATTCCTTTGTAATATTAAAATATGCCGATGTGGAGCCTCCTCTATGCATGCCCACATACTCTCCGTTGACAAAGACGCGGCACAGATAATTGGCTGCACCTATCTTTAAGACAATCTCTTCCTCCTCATTCTCTTTCCGATAAGAGAATTTTCTGGTAAAAACCATACTTCCTTCATACAACAGATACTCTTTTTCCACTGTGTTCCAGCAGGCAGGAAGCTGCATAACCGGCCATTCGTCAAAGGAATAATCGACGGGCAGGGAATATCCCTTTTCATCGAAATATTTTTCCAGAAACCACTTCTGTCTTAAACAGGTGTCATACTGATCTATGGCATAATGCCACTGTCCGTTAAGGGACTGTGTCTTTCTTCCACCGTCAAAGACCATGGTGCTTACGTCTGCCTTTTTTTCCTCATACTGCTGTGTGTAATCCTCAAGGTGGATGTCAGACATGTACTTTTTTGATTTCACTTTATCGGTATCCATATTTTTTCTCTCTTTTCCCATCTCTTTTTTGTTTTTAAATATCAAGCTCCGGTGGAACATCAATCTCATCGGATACATATTTACCGTTTTTCTTTCGCTGTCTGACGCACTCGGACAGAAGGTATTCTATCTGCCCGTTGACAGAGCGGAAGTCATCTTCCGCCCAGGCGGCAATGGCATCATAGAGCTTCGATGACAGTCTGAGCGGAATCTGCTTTTTGTTGTTATCTGCTGCCATAGCTTAGTACAGACTTCCTGTATTCACGATGGGCTGGGCATCATGATTGCCGCACAAAACTACCAGAAGATTCGAAACCATTGCCGCTTTGCGCTCTTCGTCCAGTTTTACGATATCATTTTCATTTAGCCGCTCCAGTGCCATTTCCACCATACCCACAGCGCCGTCCACGATCATCTTTCTCGCGTCGATAATAGCGGATGCCTGCTGTCTTTGAAGCATGACTGCCGCAATCTCAGGTGCATAAGCAAGATAGGTGATTCTTGCTTCCACGATCTCAATACCTGCTTCGTTTACTCTTGCCTGGATCTCATCCTTGATCCTGCCAGCCACTGTCTCACTGGAACCCCGAAGACTTCCTTCGTCTGCCACACCGTCACCGGTAGTATCCACATTGGGTGCCACATCATATGGATAAAGCCGCACAATATTCCGAAGGGCACTGTCGCACTGCAGGGAAAGGAATTCCTTATAATTGTCAACATTGAACACTGCCTTTGCAGTATCGGTGATACGCCAGGTAACGGCGATCCCGATCTCTACCGGATTGCCAAGGCAGTCATTGATCTTCTGACGATTATTGTTCAGTGTCATGATCTTAAGAGAAATCTTCTTTGAAGTTGTTTCCCCGGCTTCCGTCACATTCTTGGCCTTCACATCGCCGCTTTGATTCAGCTGTGTCTTCGCCGCCGGATTCACTGCCGAGCAGAACGGGTTCACAAAATAAAATCCGGGTTCTTTGATGGTTCCTATGTATTTCCCGAATAGAGTCAGAACAAGTGCTTCCTGGGGTTTCAATACTTTAAGTCCCGGCCATAAAATCCACGTAACTGACAAAAAGATCAGGCTTATAATAAAGAGCGCCGGATTCTTCCCGTCATCTATCATGATTCCTCCTACAATCGCTCCGATAATCGCCAGAACGTAAATCACAATAGAAAGCAGAAAAACTGCCATGCCGTTTTTCTTGCTGTTCAATATTTTTTCTTCCATAATGAGTCATCTCCTTCTTTTTGATATCACTATGATATCACTTTGGCATTTATAATTCAAGGTTTTTTCGCAAGTTTTTATTTCCGTTTTTTATTTCCAAATACTTTTCTATCAATTTGGGCTGTATGAATGGATATGTCCAGTTCTCGGGCAATTTATCCGTAAGTATCACCTGTTCCATCTCACTATGAAGCTTACCTGAAAATTCCATTATTTCCGCAAAACATAATAATCCGAATGTTTCCTCACCGGTCTCATTTACACTGTTCTTACCTGTAACGGAATAAACGCATATTGGCTTAATATCAAACCAGATGGCACCAGTTTCTTCCTGAAGTTCCCTCTTAGCGGTCTCTAAAATATCTTCTCCGGCTTCGCGATGCCCTCCAGGCGCCTCATAGGTATCTCGCTCCTTATGTTTACAAAATACCCACTTGCCATTGCTCTTTGAAATAATCACTGCGAATTTTAATAGAGAATCATCGACTGTATCATAAAATTTTACTTCTAACATTTTTTCATTTTCCCTTATTACCTCTTTTTCTTTCCCAATTACATCACTTAATATAATACCTGTATTATTTACAATACCACCATATACATCTATTATCAATTTACTCTCGTAATATCTTGACTTTCCTATACTTTATTTCTTGATTTCCCTATACCTTGATTCAGGCATTTCACAGATTGAATTTCTGCTCCAAAATTTTCTCCGAGGGTATTTCAAGGCCTTTTTTGTCTCTCATACCCTCGTTCTGCCATTTCACTGTCTGGATCTCTGCTCACATGCTTCCTCCGAGGGTATTTCAAGGCCTTTTTTGTCTCTCATACCCTCGTTCCGCCATTTCACTGTCTGGATCTCTGCTCACATGCTTCCTCTGAGGGTATTTCAAGGCCCTTCCGTCTCTCATACCCTCGTTTCGCCATTTCACAGACAGGATATATTGAAAGCCAAACCAAGACATTCCACACTCCGAAAAGTACATAATTTTCATATTTTTCAGCCTTGCAACCGGCAAACAGGCAGTCAAGATTCTTAT
>JAGAQU010000077.1 GCA_017622575.1 Lachnospiraceae bacterium | reverse complement strand
GCCACGCTTTACGTAACGTGTCATAGCGATACGGGCAGCTTCAATCTGGTTTGATTTGATCCAACAAGGCTCTAATGCAACAATACCGTATTCACCGTAAGTAATTGTGTTACCACGGGTAGCTTTTCCTCTCATGGTGCCACGGAACTGTTTACGACGTTTTACTCTTTTAGGCATTAACATTATTTATCGCTCCCTTCCTGCACTGCTTTTTCTTCATTCTTCTTAGTAGGAAGTACTTCACCCTTGTAAATCCATACTTTAACGCCTACTTTACCGTAGGTTGTATCTGCTTCTGCGAAGCCGTAATCGATATCTGCACGCAATGTCTGAAGCGGGATAGTTCCTTCGCTGTAGAACTCTGTACGCGCCATATCAGCACCGCCAAGACGTCCTGAACAGGAGGTCTTAATACCAAGAGCGCCTGCCTTCATGGTTCTGCCCATGCAGGACTTCATAGCACGTCTGAAGGATACACGGTTTTCAAGCTGCTGAGCAATGTTCTCTGCTACAAGCTGTGCATCTCTGTCAGGTCTCTTGATCTCTTTGATATCAACCAAAACCTTCTTGCCTGTCATCTTAGAAAGTTCTTTCTTTGTTACCTCGATTTCCGCACCGCCCTTGCCGATTACAACACCGGGTTTTGCTGTGTAGATGATAACCTTTACTCTGCCTGCTGCTCTTTCGATTTCAATCTTGGAAATTCCGGCGCTGAATAATTTTTTCTTCAAATATTTTCTGATGTTGTAGTCTTCTACAAGATAATCAGAAAATTCTGCATCTGCATACCATTTGGAATCCCAATCCTTAATAACACCAACTCTAATGCCATGGGGATTAACTTTCTGTCCCATAATTTACCTCCTATCTCTCATCAAGCACGATTGTAATGTGGCTCATTCTCTTTTCGATTCTGTAAGCTCTACCCTGTGCTCTCGGTTGTACTCTCTTCATTGTAGGTCCCTTATTTGCAAAGCACTCTGCAATATAAAGGTTCTCTGCATTCATTCCGTTATTGTTCTCTGCATTTGCGATTGCAGACTGTAATAACTTCTTGATAATGCTGGAAGCATATCTGGGATTATACTCTAAAATTGCCAAAGCAGTTGTAACATCTTTGCCTCTGATGGCATCTAATACGAAGCACGCTTTCTGAACAGACACTCTTGCATAAGATAACTTAGCTGAAGGTCTTGTATCTTTCTGCGCATTTCTCTCTCTTTTAATCTGGGATCTATGTCCTTTTGCCATTACCAAAAACCTCCTTATCTTACTTTAGACTTCTTTTCGTCTTTGCCGTGTCCTCTATAAGTTCTGGTTGCCACGAACTCACCTAACTTATGACCAACCATATCCTCTGTTACATATACAGGAACGTGCTTTCTTCCGTCGTGTACTGCAAATGTGTGTCCCACAAAAGAGGGGAAGATTGTAGAACGACGGGACCAGGTTTTAATAACCTGCTTCTGTCCTGCTGCATTCATTGCATCTACTTTTTTCAGTAAACTTGCATCTGCAAAAGGTCCTTTTTTCAGTGATCTAGCCATTTTCTTCTCTCCTCCTTAATTATTTGATGGCCTTGCCGTCTCTTCTTCTGACAATCAGTTTGTTAGAAGCTTTTTTCTTCTTACGGGTCTTAAGTCCAAGAGCAGGCTTGCCCCAAGGTGTGCATGGGCCGGGACGTCCGATACCGGTCTTACCTTCACCACCACCATGTGGATGGTCGTTAGGGTTCATAACAGAACCACGAACTGTAGGGCGAATACCCATGTTGCGCTTACGTCCTGCTTTACCGAGATTGATCAGGCTGTGATCTACATTGCCAACGATTCCGACTGTTGCTCTGCACTCAAGGGGAACCATTCTCATTTCACCTGAAGGAAGACGAAGTGTTGCATACTTACCTTCCTTAGCCATCAGCTGAGCGCCGTTGCCGGCGGAACGAACCATCTGTCCGCCCTTGCCGGGATGTAACTCAACGTTGTGTACCTGAGTACCTACAGGAATTGCAGATAATGGCAAGCAGTTTCCTACTCTTACTTCTGCCCCAGGTCCGTTCATAACCTTCATGCCGTCTGTTAATCCTTCAGGAGCAAGGATATATGCCTTCTCACCGTCTGCATAACAGATCAGTGCAATGTTTGCTGTTCTGTTAGGATCATATTCGATTCCGATTACAGTTGCAGGAATTCCATCCTTGCTGTTTCTCTTGAAATCGATGATTCTGTATTTTCTTCTGGAACCGCCTCCGCGGTGTCTAACTGTGATTTTACCCTGATTGTTACGGCCGGCATTCTTTGCAAGAGAAACACACAGAGACTTCTCGGGTGTGCTCTTTGTGATTTCAGAGAAATCAGAGCCAGTCATATTTCTTCTGGAAGGTGTATATGGGTTATATGTCTTAATTCCCATTCTTTTTTCTCCTTTCGAGCTTCATTTATTATCGCACTTTCTTTGTGCATAATTATTACTTACTTCTTTTGGTCGTTTTTAGAGTCCTGCAAAGATCTCGATATCCTTGCTGTCCTCTGTCAGCCATACGATAGCCTTCTTTGTCTTAGCTGTCTTGCCGAAGGTCATTCCACGTCTCTTTGTCTTTCCGTCAAGATTCATGGTGTTAACCTTTTTCACCTTTGCTCCTTCGAACATTTTCTCAACAGCTTCCTTGATCATTGTCTTATTTGCTTCGGGATGAACCAAAAAAGTATATTTCTTTTCGCTCATACCAGCCATACTCTTTTCGGTGATAACCGGTTTGAGGATTACGTCATAATACTGAATTGCTGCCATTATGCATACACCTCCTCAATCTTAGCCACTGCATCCTTTGTAAGGATCACTGTATCGCCTTTTAAAATGTCATAAACATTGATTGTGCTTGTAAGTGCTGTCTTAACTGCAGGAATGTTTCTTGCAGACATAACAACCTTCTCATCATTGTCAGCCAGAACAACAAGTGCCTTGCTTACCTTCAGGTTATCAAGAACCGCCTGGAACTTCTTTGTTTTGATCTCGTCAAACTTGAGTTCGTCAACAACGATCAGTTTGTTATTCTGTACTCTGCTTGTGAGTGCAGACTTGAGAGCTGCTCTCTTTTCCTTTTTGTTTAACTTGAAAGAATAATCTCTCGGTACGGGAGCAAATACAACGCCGCCTCCTGTCCACTGGGGAGCTCTTGTTGAACCCTGTCTTGCATGACCGGTTCCCTTCTGTCTCCAAGGTTTTCTACCACCACCGGAAACCTCAGAACGTGTCTTAGCCTTCTGTGTTCCCTGACGATTGTTGGCAAGCTGCTGTACAACTGCCATGTGTACAAGATGTTCGTTTACCTGAACGCCAAATACCGCATCGCTTAATTCGATTGTGCCAACTTCCTTGCCTTCCATATTATAAACAGATACGTTTGCCATCTGAATGGTCCTCCTTTCATCATTTCGCTGATTATGCGTTAGCCTTTACAGTTTCTTTGATTGTCACTAAGGCTTTCTTAGGTCCGGGTACTGCACCCTTTACAAGAAGCAGATTGTTCTCTGCATCTACTCTTACAACTTCAAGGTTCTGTACTGTAACCTTTACGCAACCCATGTGACCGGGCATTCCTTTGCCTTTGAATACACGGCTCGGTGAAGAGCAGGCACCATTGGAACCCTGATGACGATGGAATTTGGAACCATGAGCCATGGGACCTCTGTGCTGACCGAGTCTCTTGATCGCACCCTGGAATCCTTTTCCTTTGGAAATGGCAGATGCATCAACCTTATCTCCGGCTGCAAACATATCGGCTTTAATTTCGCTTCCAAGTGCATATTCTTCTGCGTTATCAAATTTGAACTCTCTGACATATCTCTTGCAGGAAACGCCTGCCTTTTCGAAGTGTCCCTTCTGAGCCTTGTTAACGCCATGTCTGTGGATTACTTCTTTCTTGCCGCTCTTGTCCTTGTTGACAATTTTTTCCTTCTTGTCCACAAAGCCAACCTGTACTGCGCTGTAACCGTCATTCTCTACGGTTTTGATCTGTGTAACAACACAGGGACCAGCCTGAAGTACAGTTACGGGAACTAAAGTTCCGTCTTCGTTGAAGATTTGAGTCATTCCGACTTTGGTAGCTAAAATAGCTTTTTTCATTTCTTTACCTCCATTTGATTCTACAGCGGGCCTCTATCGGGCCATTCTAGTGTTAGGGGTCATCGCAAGCATGCTTGCTTTTCAAATCCGCAAGCGGATCTGGACTCGAAGAATCAGTTTCTATTTACTTATTCTTCATTTTAATATCAATATACACACCAGCGGGCATCTCTAATCTCTGCAGAGCATCTACAGTCTTAGGAGTGGGTGTGATGATATCGATCAGTCTCTTGTGAGTTCTCTGTTCGAACTGCTCTCTGGAATCCTTGTACTTGTGAACCGCTCTTAAGATAGTAACAACTTCCTTCTTAGTAGGAAGGGGTACCGGTCCGCTTACCTGTGATCCGTTCTTCTTGACTGTTTCGATGATTTTTTTGGCAGATGCATCAACTAACTGATGATCATAAGCCTTGAGTGTGATTCTCATTACTTGACTTGCCATAAAAAAAGTCGCCTCCTTTTCGCACTTTTAAATGTTTCATAAGTACGACAAGCGGTGACTGTACACTCTTCCGTGTGTGTCCTGCTTCTTCACAGGAAAATTGCGGTTTCCCGCATCCTTTCAAAAAACATTCTTAACACACGTGTCTCTGTTTCATTAACAGACATATGTTTGTACAGTGACTTGCCGTCAGGTTCTTAGGCCTCTACCGGGCCTCTTGACATTCGCTCCACGGAAAACCTGCAGTACCTCTCGATATTGCAGCAACCTCACGCTTCACAGCTATCATGCCACAGCAATTGATAGTATACATGATGATTTTCAATTGTGCAAGAGGTTTTTTGAAATTTTTTCACAAAATTTTATTTTAATTTTTGTATATTATATACATAGTAGATTTCTATGTTTATGCCACTAAATGTTGTGGGTTTCTTCTATCTTCAATTCACTTTCAAGATTGTTGATATCCATTTCTTTTGTTTATTAAAACAGACCGACCAATTCTTTGGAACCATTTTTCCTTGCATTTTAATCCGCCACATTTAGATCAGGAAAGAGCTTGTTAAGGCAGGGAAGGGTATGAGAAGGGGCAAATGCGGAAATATACCCTCTTGTTTGACTAAATATCCATATTTTAGTATCTCAAATCAATTTACGAGGGTATAAGTTAAGTTCTCGCTCTTTCCATACCCTTCTCACGCCGTTTTACAGCTTAAAATACTGCCCAAGAGCTTCTGGCGAGGGTATTTTTAGCACTTTCTCGTCCATATACCCTCTCCCCGCCATGCAGAGCAAACCCCAAAACATCCTTGACGCAGATAGTACCTTACTCCATTTTACTTCATATACATCAAGAAGCCTGCAGATCACTCTGCAGGCTTCCTGCTTAAATCCACATTGATCAGCACGATAGAAAACAGAACCATACCGATCCCGATCACATTCCATAAATTTAATGTCTCCTTATATACCACTACGCCCACCAGCGTGGCAACTACAGGCTCGACGGAAGCCAGCACGGAGGCTGTCCCGTTCTCCACACCGCTGAGCCCTTTCGTATAAAACAGGTAAGGAAAAAGCGTTACGATCAGTACCAGCAGTATCGTCTTGCATATCAATGTCGAATTTCCTGCAAAAGCATCTGCCACAATTCCTCTGTCCGCCAAAAACAGCGTACAGATGCTGCTGCACAAAAAAGTATAAAAGGAAATGGTCAGGGAATCATAGCCCTTTTGCAGTGCATATCGTCCGAAAATACTGTAGAGTGCATAGCCAAATCCGGCTCCGAGTCCATAAAGGATTCCTTTTGCGGAAAGAGCTCCCGCGCCGCCCACGATTCCCGACACGAAAGCACAGCCAAGAAAGGCGATCACCAGTGCTGCTATCTTCTGTAACAACAACTTTTCCTGAAACAATACCGCACTCATCAGCATCACAAACGCAGGTGCTGTGTACAAAAGCACTGCCGCTACCGACAGAGAGGTCAACGTCATGGTCTTGAAATAACAAAAATTAAAAAAGGTAACGCTGAAGGCGCCTGTCCCGATGAAGCACCAAATGTCCATCAGTTTGATTCGTAAGGCACTTCTTTGAAACAATATTATAATAAGAAATAAACTGATCAGAGTTACAATACTTCTAATGAAGCAGATTTCCATGGAAGCAATTCCCACTGCGCCAAGGCTTCTTACAAGAAGGCCCATCAATCCCCACATACATCCCGCTGCCAGCACACTGGCAGGAAAAATATATTTCCCCAGTCTCTGTTCTCTGCACAAAGCAGACGCTCTGCCTTCCGGCAAAGCGTCTGCACTGTTCTCGCTGTTTATATGTTTACTCTTGGTCGAAGTTGATTCTTTTCTGACTGACATCATCAAATTCCTCACACATTTCTTCTGTAGGCGCCGGAGTCACAAGACTTACCACCACAATGCAGATCAGGCTTACTGCAAAGCCGACTGCCAGTGAATAGAGTCCTGTCACTGCACCGATTGTCTGTCCATTTATAATAGGAAGATAATCCCAGATCACAACAGTCAGTGCACCGCTCACAATACCCGCAACCGCTCCCTGGAAATTGGTACGCTTCCAGTACAGAGAGAGCAAAACGGTAGGTCCGAACGCTGCACCAAGGCCTGCCCAGGCATTGGAAACCAGACCCATGATGGAACTGTTCGGATTTAAAGCAATCAGATATGCCAGCACTGCAATCACAAGCACTGTGATCTTACTGATTCTGAAAATGGTTTCTTCTTTTGCATCCTTCTTTAAAATCCCCTTCACAATATCCTCCGCCACGCTGGAGGCGCTGACAAGAAGCTGGGAATCCGCGGTTGACATGATAGCTGCCAGAATACCACAGAGGAATAATCCTCCGATAAGCGGAATGGCAACATCCTGATTAAAGAGCTTGAGAATCATATTGATAAACACTTTTTCCTCCTCGCCGCCGGATAAAACCTCAGGATAGAGATAAGCTCTTCCCACAATACCGATGACGCAGGCAAATACCAGGGAAAGGAACACCCATACGATTGCCACACCCTTTGATTTATTCAATTCCTTTTCATTCTTTACCGCCATAAAACGCACTAAAATATGAGGCATACCGCAGTAACCGAGTCCCCATGCAAGACCGGAGATGATATCTACTGCTTTATATGGCTCACCGCCGTTGGAAAAGAGACTTAAGAAGGCTGCACTGCCGCCTGCCACACCGCTGGCCTCAATGTTGCTCATGATATTGGAAGGCCCCACGATGGCATACGCCATAATAGGCACTACCAGAAGTGCGACCAGCATCAAGGTACCCTGTATAAAATCAGTCACACACACCGCAAGGAAACCGCCAAGAAACGTATACGTAAGAATAACCACGGCTCCAATGGTAAGTGCCAGTCTGTAATCTACATTAAATACTGAGTTAAAAAGCTTTCCGCCTGCTGCCAGCGCAGATGCGGTATATACCAGGAAAAAGACCACGATGGTAACAGATGAGATAAAAAGCAATATCCTTTTTTTATCATGAAATCTGTTTTCAAAATAGGTTGGCAGAGTCAGTGAGTTGTTCGCCCTGATGGTATAGCGGCGAAGTCTTCCGGAAATAAAGATCCAGTTTAAAACCGTGCCGATAAACAGACCGATGGCAATCCATGCCTGTCCGGTACCTAATGCATAGATGGATCCGGGGAGACCCATAAGGAGCCATCCGCTCATATCGGAAGCCTGTGCCGACAAAGCCGCCACAAAACCGCCAAGGCTTCTTCCTCCCAGAAAATAATCCTCCGTGCTGTTATTCTTTCTGGAATAAATCGCACCGATCACCACCATCATCAGCAGATACAGCACAAACGCCAGAATAATCCAGCCTAATGAATTTCCACTCATAATCTTTCCTCCTCATTTTTAAGAATGCCCCTTTTTATCCTTGGGAAAATATACTTTTCCTATAAATATAACTGACATATGCACATACGTCAATATAAAAATTTTAACATAGTAAAGCAATGCAGTATGTCTTTTCTGTCAGTCCTGTTATTTGAAAAGCATTTGACACTCTTCTTTCCTCTAAGTATAATCTTATCAATAACATACAAAGGAGGAACATCCATGCCAAAAGTAACCCCTTTTCAGGGCATTCGGCCCACACCATCGCTTGCTTCCCATATTGCCGCTCTCCCCTATGATGTCTACAGCCGCAAAGAAGCCTGCGAAGAGGTAAAAAAGGAACCTTTATCCTTTTTAAAGATTGACAGGGCAGAAACACAGTTTTCTGATGACATCAGCACTTATGATCCTAAAGTGTATCAAAAAGCCTGTGAGCTTTTAAAAGAAGAAATAGAAAACGGGCATTTCATCAAAGACGAAACACCCTGCTATTATATTTATGAACTGATCATGGACGGCCGTTCCCAGACCGGTATTGTTGCCTGTTCGGATATTGATGATTACTTGAGCGGCATCATCAAAAAGCACGAAAATACAAGAGAAGAAAAAGAAATTGACCGCATCAATCATGTGGATATCACAAATGCTCATACCGGTCCTATTTTTCTGGCATACCGCTCCAGGTCGGAAATTAACCGTATCGTAGAGAGCTGTAAGGAAACACTCCCTGTCCTTTATGACTTTACTTCCAAAGACAATATTACCCATAAGGCATGGTGCATTTCCGACGACGCAACAATCAAAGAATTGGAAAATCTTTTTGCTCAAATTCCCTGCACCTACATAGCCGACGGACATCACAGATGTGCCTCCGCAGTAAAGGTCGGGCTGAAACGCCGGGCAGAGCATCCTGATTATACCGGCGATGAAGAATTCAACCGTTTTCTCTCCGTTCTTTTCCCCGATGACCAGCTGTCCATCCTTCCCTATAACCGGGTGGTAAAGGATTTAAACGGCTATTCTGAAGAGGACTTTATGAAAGCAGTGGAGGCCGCCGGTTTCCATATCTCCTGTATGAAAAAAGAGCCCGTCTCTCCGAAAGAGAAAGGCTCCTTTGGTATGTTTCTTAACGGTAATTGGTATTTATTGAAAGCGGATGAATCCCTGCTTTCTTCGGATCCCGTGGAAGGACTTGATGTTTCTGTTCTCCAGAACCATCTGCTTGCTCCCATTCTCGGAATCGGTGATCCCAGAATTGACAAGCGGATCGATTTTGTGGGCGGCATCAGAGGTCTTGCCGAACTGGAGAAAAGAGTGTCCGAGGACATGAAAATTGCTTTTTCCATGTACCCCACTTCTATTGATGAGCTCCTTGATGTTGCGGATGCAGGTCTCTTAATGCCTCCCAAGTCCACCTGGTTTGAACCAAAGCTAAGAAGCGGTCTGTTTATTCACTGCTTATCCTAAGCTTTAAAAAGTGTACCGATCATTTCACCGTGCAGGATTCTGCTGATATTGCTTACCTTGTCACCATTGGCAATGACCATATCAACACCTGCACCGGTGGCGATTTTGGCAGCCGCGATCTTGGTTGCCATTCCGCCCGTGCCGAAGGTGGTGTCTGCGCCCTTCGCCATAGCTTCCAGCTTATCGTCTATATTATCCACATAACTGATAAATTCCGCATTTTCATTATGTCTTGGGTCATCTGTGTAGAGACCGTCAATATCAGATAAAAGAATCAAAAGATCCGCCTTCACAATTTCTGCCACATTGGCGGAAAGAGTATCATTGTCTCCAAAATTTTCCTCCTGAATCTGATCTGTGGAAATCGGGTCATTTTCGTTTACAATAGGAATCACTCCCATACCAAGCAGCTCTTGAAACGTGTTTTCCGCATTTGTCATACTGATGGGATTTAACATAATTCTCTTGGTGATCAGAATCTGTGCAATGGTCTGATTATACTCTGCAAACAGCTTCTGGTAAATCATCATCAGCCTTGCCTGTCCCACTGCCGCGCAGGCCTGCTTCACGGAAAGAGTCTTTGGTTTTTCCTTGATGCCTAGTGCTTTTCTTCCCGCGCCGATGGCTCCCGAGGAAACCACCACCACTTCCTTATCCTGATTTCTGATATCTGTCAGAACTCTGACAAATCGCTCCAGTTTCTCAAGATTTAAATTCCCCGTACTCATATGGGTGATCGTTGAAGTACCGATCTTTATTACAATTCTCTTTTTATCCTGCAAAAAACTTCTGTCCATCTTATCCTCTATTCCGGAGCCATCCCGCTCCTCTTTTAATCCTCTGTCATGGTATCAGACTTCCTGTCAAAAAGCAAGAAACCTCATAAAGAGATCCTGAAATCTTTCTTCTCCGGCAAGCTCTACATGGATGATTTCCTCTGCAGACCTTTCCATGTCCGTTATCACGTCAGGATTCAGCAGTGCCATCAGCGCTCCCGTCCCTGCACAGTTGCCTGTATGCGTGATTTTGTCTTCCGGAATATCCGGAAGAAGTCCGATCTTGACCGCACTTTCCTTTTTGATGTAACTCCCGAATGCGCCTGCCAGATAGATATGGCTGACCTCCTCTTCGGAAATGTCCGCTTTTTCAAGAAGAATTTCCATGCCTGCACGGATTGCTCCTTTCGCAAGCTGCAGCTGCCTGATGTCACCCGCCGTGAGATACACCGGAGACTCACTGTCAGTAAGCAGGAATCTGTTTTCTCCCTGCAAAGTGGACAATCTCCTGCATATCTGTTCCGGCACGCCTGTCTTTCTGGCCTCCTGACAGCCTGGCAGATATCCGGTATCGTCAATTACCTTCAGTTGCCGAAGCACAGAAAGAACGTCTACCAGTCCGGAACCGCAGATTCCCTTCGGTTCACTGTCTCCGATCACTCTGCAATAAATATCCTGTCTTGGGAACCTTCCGAGAATCCCCACTTCCTCAATGGCGCCGGGAGATGCTCCCATCCCCTGCGTCACCGATGCGCCTTCAAGTGCAGGACCCGCCGCTGTGGAACAGGCATAGGTCTTTTCTTTCCCAATCAATAGAATCTCACCGTTTGTTCCAATATCCACTGCAAGAATATTTTCTTCCGGATCCTCCTGCCTGATATAAGTATAAACTGCCAGGGCATCGGCTCCCACATATCCCTCAACAGAGGGAAGTACGATCACTTCAGCATTTTCCAAATAGTCAAAGCACAGGTCACTGCCCTTTACTGTCACACTGCCGCAATACTCCTTGTGAAAAGGGGCTTTTGCAAGACCCTTTAAGGCAAGTCCCAGCAACAGTTCACACATAACCGTGTTCCCCACAATGGTCACCCTGTCCACCGTGATTGCTTCAGAAGCCTTATCCTGATTCTGCCGCGCTTCTTCCGCTACCTGCCTGCAAAGTTCAAATGCCAGCTCATCCAGCTTTTCTGCGATCAGTTTTTGAAGCCTGCGCCTGTTTTCTTCCTTTTCCCTGCAATAGACAATTCTGCTGACCACATCACTGCCCGCAATTCTCTGTGGATTGACGCAGGTCTTTGCCGCAAGCACCTCTCCGCTCTTTAAATCTGCCAACATTCCTGCCACTGTGGTGGTTCCCACGTCAAAGGCAATTCCATAGCCTTCCCCTTTTTCTATCTTAAAATTTCGTGGAAATGATAAAGCTTTATCTTTTATGGAAGATATTCTTTTGCCCGGATTCAAACTGCACCCGTCGCAGTTTTCCTTCCTGCAGCCCGCACATCTTATTTTCATCACATTCATCCTTTCTCCCATAGCATATCACAAATTTCTTGCTTTTTTAACCGTTTTTCTCTATTATCTATCTTATGACAGTTACATTTACCGGAAAGGATCAGGTAGGACTATGTGGATAGCAGATCACTGGAAAGATTATGAAGTTATAGACACCTCCTGTGGAGAAAAGCTGGAAAGATGGGGAAAATACATTCTTCTTCGTCCCGACCCGCAGGTCATTTGGAATACAAAAAAAGAAAGAAAGGAATGGAAACAGCTGAACGGACATTATCACCGCAGCCAAAAGGGCGGCGGAGAATGGGAATTTTTCGATCTTCCAGGTGAATGGTCCATTCACTATAACGATCTCACCTTCAACCTGAAGCCCTTCAGTTTCAAGCATACCGGTCTATTCCCGGAGCAGGCCACCAACTGGGACTGGTTTTCCGATCTGATCGGAAAAGCCGGACGCCCCATAAAAGTTCTCAATCTCTTTGCCTATACCGGCGGAGCCACACTGGCAGCCGCAAAGGCCGGAGCAAGCGTCACCCATGTGGACGCCTCCAAGGGTATGGTCACCTGGGCAAAGGAAAATGCTGTTTCCTCAGGGCTTGCCGATGCTCCCATCCGCTGGCTTGTGGATGACTGTGTGAAATTTGTGGAGCGGGAAATCCGCCGTGGAAATACTTATGACGGCATTATCATGGATCCTCCTTCCTACGGAAGAGGACCGAAGGGAGAAATCTGGAAGATTGAAGAAAGCATTTATCCCTTTGTGGAACTGACCACAAAGCTTCTCTCCGACAAACCCCTGTTTTTCCTGATCAACTCCTACACCACCGGTCTGCAACCTGCAGTTCTTTCCTATATGATAAATACCACTGTTGTGAAGAAAGCCGGCGGCCATGTGGAAGCCTCCGAGATCGGCCTTCCCGTTACCGCAAACGGTCTTGTTCTTCCCTGCGGTGCTTCCGGACGCTGGGAAGCCTGATAATAGATACAGACTGTAAAGAGCCTCTCTAACTGCGAGAGGCTCTTATTATTTGAATCACTTTATCCATAAGGTCCTGATATCCGGGGACTCTGTTTGCCAGCACATTGTTTTTTGTGTAAACATAGGGAACTCTGTCCGGAAAATACTGATACATCCTAACCGCATAAAAAACAAGCATAACTGCAAGCAGCAGCGCAAAAAAGAACGGAAACCATCTGATCTTTGTCCCCCTGATATAACGGAAATAGCCGCAATAGATCAAAAAGGCGATAATCGGAAAGCACATGGGATTAATGCTTGCCGCTCTCCCGATCTGTCCCTGCAGCAGAAAAAGAAATGCCCTGGTAAGACCACAGCCCGCACATGGCAGTCCGGTCACACTGATCATGGGGCAGAAGGCTGTCCTGAAAAAGTGCACCAGCCCATAATAAACAAGAAACACAATCCCTGCAGGTCCAAATTGACGGATATCCGCAAACAGTCTTTTAACGCTTTCTCTTAGCTTTTTCATTGTTAAAATTCTTAAGGAGCCTTTCCACATCCTCCACTTTTCCGATGATCATCAGATGTTCGTTTTCATCAAACTCATGCTCTGCCATCGGCATCAGATGGGTACCATCCCCACGCTTATATCCCAGAATGCTGACACGGTATTTTGCACGGAAGTTGACCTCTTTGATTGTCTTGCCGACCCACTCTTCCAAAACGGGAATTTCAAAGATGGAAAATTCATCATTAAATTCGATGTAATCAAAAACATGGCTGGCGCTGAAGCGCACCGCAACCTTTTCCGCAATATCTCTGTCAGGATAAACCACCTCATCTGCGCCGTTTCGCAGGAGAAATTTAGCCTGAATATCTCTGGTCGCTTTGCTTACTACATACTGGGCGCCGCATTCCTTAAGGAGAGAAGTGATCTCCAGACTGCTCTGGAAATTGGTGCCGATACAGACAAAGCATACATCAAAGTTTGCAACACCGATACTCTTTAGCACCTCAACATTGGTACAGTCGCCAATCTGCGCACTGGTCACCATGGGCATCACAGCCTCCACATTTTCTTCCTTTACGTCAATGACCATCACCTCGTTTTTCAGTTCCACCATTTTGCGGCAGAGGTGCTGACCAAATCGCCCTAATCCTATGATCAAAATTGATTTCATACTCTGTTCCTTCCTTTCCCTCTTTCCCTTTTTCAAAGCTTACTAGCCGATCATGATCTTTTCCACAGGCAGCTGAACCGGTGCCACTTTCTTTCTCTCCGTGAAGGAAAGGGCAAAGGACATACTGCCGATTCGTCCACAGTACATCAGGAGAATGATCACGATTCTCGAGCCGATGCTGAGCTGTCTCGTAATTCCGGTGGACATGCCCACAGTGCCGATAGCTGAAAATATCTCAAACAGTACATCAGGTGCATCAAGCTCCGGCTGCATAAAGCAGATCAAAACGGCTGCCACGATTGCCAGGAGAAGACTGATCACCATCATATTACTTGCCTTTCGGATATCATCATCATCCAGCCTGCGCTTAAAGATATTCACGCCCTTGCTGCCCCGCAGGTTCGACCATACATAGGCAAGAAGCACCAGCATGGTGACAGTCTTGATACCGCCTGCCGTGGAGCCCGGACTTCCGCCGATAAACATCAGTACAATATTAAAAAGCTTTGAGGCACTTGTGAGCCCCGCTGTATCAATGGTATTAAACCCTGCCGTTCTCGCTGTCACGGAGCTGAAAGCTGCCCCCAGTATTTTATCCTTCAGGCTCATTCCCTGAAGAAGATTATTATTTTCAAACAGGAAAAACAAAACTGCTCCGCCAAGAAGAAGCACAGCTGTCATAAACAAGGCAATTTTCGTGTACAGTGCATACTTTTTGATCTGAAGCTTTTTTTCCTTTATATCCGCCCAGACAAAAAAACCGATACCGCCGATGGTGATCAGGGCCATGATCACCACATTGATCAGGATATCTCCCTCAAAAGGAACGAAGGAAGCATACTCTCCGTAGTGTCTGCCCATCAGATCTATTCCCGCATTGCAGAAAGCGGAAACCGAATGGAAAATGCTGTAATAAATTCCCCGTCCTAACCCAAATATGGGAATAAAACGTATTGCCAGAAGCACCGCACCGCAAAGCTCAATAAGGGCGGATCCCCTAAGCGCCATCCTGACCACTCTCACAATACCGCCTACCTGCATACCATTCATGCTTTCCTGCAAAAGTCCTCTTGTTTTCAATGTGATCTTTCTTTTCAGCATCATGGCAAGCAGCATACCCATAGTCATAAAGCCGAGACCGCCCACCTGGATCATGAGCAAAATGACCAGCTGTCCGAAAAGACTCCAGTGGGTTCCCGTATCCACTACCACAAGCCCTGTCACACAGGTAGATGTGGTTGCCGTAAACAAAGCTGTCAGAAAGTCCGTGCTTTTTCCTTTTGCTGTCGCGAAAGGAAGCAATAAAAGCAGTGTTCCCGCTACGATGACCATCAGATATCCCACTGCTATGATCCGCACATAAGTCAGTTTATCCTGTATTTTTCGCCAGATATTCATATATTGATTGCTTCTGCGCCTTTTGCAAAAGCAGTTTCACCCTTTCTTATCGTTATTTGTTATTGTATCGCAAAATACAAATAAAATCTACCGGGCAGGAAAATTCTTATCAGAAATCTATAGGAAAACAAAGAAAATTAGTGTATAATAGTTCAGTATCCGCAAATCGGATACAAATTACCATGGGTAAAGGAGTTAAACATATGTCTAAAATTATATTAACCGGTGACAGACCTACCGGCCGCCTTCATGTAGGGCATTATGTAGGTTCTCTTCGCAGAAGAGTAGAACTTCAGAATTCCGGTGAATTCGATAAAATCTTTATTATGATCGCCGATGCACAGGCTCTCACTGACAATGCCGAAAATCCCGAAAAGGTTCGCCAGAACATTATCGAGGTGGCACTTGATTACTTATCCTGCGGTCTTGATCCCGAAAAATCCACACTGCTGATCCAGTCCCAGATTCCGGAACTGACGGAACTCAGCTTTTACTATATGAACCTGGTAACCGTTTCCCGTCTTCAGCGAAACCCTACCGTAAAATCCGAGATTCAGATGCGAAACTTTGAGGCCAGCATCCCTGTAGGTTTCTTCACTTATCCCATCAGTCAGGCTGCTGACATCACCGCTTTTAAAGCAACTACCGTACCTGTCGGTGAAGACCAGCTTCCCATGCTGGAGCAGACAAAGGAAATCGTCCGCAAATTCAACTCCGTTTACGGAGATACTCTTGTGGAACCCGATATCCTGCTCCCCGACAACAAAGCATGCCTCCGTCTTCCCGGAATTGACGGCAAGGCCAAGATGAGTAAATCCTTAAACAACTGTATTTACCTTTCCGACACGGAAGAAGATGTCCGCAAGAAGGTCATGTCCATGTTTACCGATCCCAATCATTTGCAGGTATCTGATCCCGGACAGGTGGAAGGAAATCCCGTATTCATTTATCTGGATGCTTTCTGTAAGAATGAAATGTTTGCGGAATATCTGCCTGAATACGCAAATCTGGATGAGCTGAAAGCCCATTACACAAGAGGCGGTCTTGGCGATGTGAAGGTGAAAAAGTTCCTGAACAATGTCCTGCAGGAAGAGCTCTCCCCTATCAGAGCAAGCAGAAAAGAATGGGAGAAACGCATCCCCGATGTCTACGATATCCTGCAAAAAGGCAGTATCGCCGCAAGAGAGGTTGCCGCAAAAACTCTGGATGACGTAAAGAAATCCATGAAGATTAACTATTTTGACGACCACGCCCTGATCACTGAGCAGGTGGAAAAATACAACAATAACAATTAGCAGAAAATGCCGGAAGCCTTTTGGCCCCGGCATTTCTTATTTCATAAACCGTATGACAAACAAAGTACTGATAGCCGGGTTTTCCGCTTTTTCAAGAAAAAGCGCACCGCCATGAAGCTCCACGATCTTTTTGGCAACCGCAAGTCCAAGCCCGGATCCCTGTTTGTTATTTCTGGAATCATCCCCCACGGTAAAGGGTTCGAAAAGATTTTCCTGAATCTCTTTCGGTATCCCTGTTCCATTGTCTCCAATTTCCATGCGAATGGTTTTGTCTGTCTGCTGCAACGTAAAGTAAATGACAGTTCCCGGTTTATTATGCTTAAATGCATTGGAAAAGATATTGTCAAATACTCTTTTCAGCTGCACACCGTCAAAGCTATATTCCATGACCTCCTCCGGGATCTCTACTTCAAGTGTAAAGCCCTGCAGATCAATCTCATTATACTTATCCGCCAGATATTCCCTGACAAACTCTGCCAGATCCTGTTTTTCCCTGACCAGGGAAAACTCCGGATGCTCCAGCTTACTGTAATCATAAAAAGTATTAATCATCTCTGTCAGATTCTCTGTTTTCGTGAAAATCGTTTTCAGATATTGCTTTTCCGTCTCCTTGTCGGTGAGTCCGTCGGAAACTGCCTTTGCATAACCCTGTATGACTGTGATAGGTGTTTTCAGATCGTGGGAAATATCTGCCAGCATCCTCTGCTTTTCCACAATCAGTCTCTCCTTTGAGCCTTCGCTTTCCTTCAGCCGCCTTGCCATTTTATTAAAGCTGCTGAAAATATCCTCAAACTCCTTCGGCCCTTTATAACTGATCTCGGTATCACGGTTTCCTTCCGCGAAATCAAGGATTCCCTTATTCAACATAGTGAGAGGCTCTTTTACCTTTCGGTGGATCAAAACCGTAAACACTAAAGTGATCGCGACATAAACAATAATGTATACGGGAATAAAAATCTTCCAGAGAAAAGTCAGCCTCCGGTAGCGCTTTCCATCCATTTCCCTGACATGCATGATCAGCGTTCTGGCTTTACCGTTATTGTTCTCAAAGTCGTACTTATAGATATGGTAACCGTTCACGGAACCGCCTGTGAGGAGCGAAAGCTCCCGTTCCGTCATCTGTTCCTTTTCCAAAGAGAGATTGCTCTGGATCACCCTCAGATTCTGATCGAGAAGCAGGTATCCGATCTCCTCACGATAACCGGTTTCCTCCTCCAGACTGCTCTCTGTCACAAGCGTCTGATTTTTTCCATCCTCCGCCACATATGTTTTTTTCTGAAATTTCCTTGATGTGTTATATTCCGGAATCAAGGCTAATTCGGATTCCGTGTAGCTTTCGCTCCGTCCCTCATAATCGGTATACAGCTGCTTACCGTTCTCATCCAGTATTTCAAAATATCCCTCTGTTCCCAAAAGTTTTCCCAGATTCAATTTCTCGTATTCGCCGGCTTTTAAGAGTTCCTGTTTTCCGATAGGCTGATTTACTCTCGGCCTCTGTATGATGATTTCCTCCGCTTTCATCTCCAGTATATAAACTCCCAGAATGAGGAAAATCAACGCAAGTGAAAAGATGATATAGTTCTTGATCAGAAGTGCATATAAACTTTTTTCTTTTGTTTTATAACTTTTCAATTTTATATCCTATGCCTCTGATATTCTTAATGTATTTGGGTTCTCTCGGATTGTCTTCTATCTTATCCCGGAGATTGGAAATATGAACCATCAATGTGTTATCATCATTCACGTAGCATTCACCGTTTACCGCCTGGTAGATCTGCATTTTGGTAAATACCTTCCCGGGCGATTTCATGAACAGTGCCATCATCTTGTACTCAGTGGGTGTGATGGTGATTACTTTGTCTCCCTTTTTCAAGGTTACCGATTCTTCATCAAGGGTCAGATCACCTACCGTAATGACTGAAGTCTCTTTGTCCTCGGCAGCTCCTGCCTGGCTTCCCAGACTGTAATATCTTCTGATATTGGATTTAATCCGGGCAATCAGCTCCAAAGGATTAAAGGGCTTTGTCAGATAGTCATCTGCTCCCAGATCAAGCCCGAGAATTTTGTCACTGTCAAGATTCTTGGCCGAAAGAATCACAATGGGAATATTGCTGTCCTCTCTGATCTTTTTGATCAGATCATATCCGTTCATTTTGGGAAGCATGATATCCACCACAGCCAGATCTATCTTTTGTTTCTTTGTCTCCTCATAGGCAAGCAGACCATCCAGTGCATGGATGACTTCGTAACCTTCATTTTCAAGATAAAGCTTGATAAATTCCGCAATATCCTGATCATCCTCCGCTACCAGTATTTTATATTTCATCGTATTTCTCCCTCGTTTCAATATCTGAGCGGTCTCGGAAACTCTACAAGTCCCATATTTCCGCTCTTTTTTTATTATTCTTTTTTCTTGTTCACCTCATGTTCTTATGCATTTTCTGAATAAATTTTCAAAAAAACTCTTGACAAATCATCCAAAATTTGGGG
>JAGAQU010000076.1 GCA_017622575.1 Lachnospiraceae bacterium | reverse complement strand
TTTCCTGAATACGTTTTCAAAACCTGCCAATGGGAGGTTTTAAAGTCATGCCGTTTTCTATCGTTTTCGTAGCAGAATAAGGGATGGTTATTTGCTGAATAAGTTATACATCATTTATTCAATAGTTTCCGAGACTACTCTTGTTAATATGGTATTTATCTTCTCTATTTCCCCATACGCATATATTCTAACGGTTATTCCGTTAAAAATCAATATTAACGTCACATTCAGATAAAGTTAATCTGAGGTGATTTCCATGTTATTACACAGAAAGGATACATTCCTTAAGAGAAGATAACGATTTTAACCAGACTCAGGTGGCAAATGCCATCCATGTTGCCCAGACTACATATTCAGATTATGAAAAGGGAAAAGTACGAATTCCTGTTGATTGCTTAATTGCATTAGCCAAATTTTACAATGTAGATATGAACTATATTTGCGGTGTCAGTGATACAAAAAATTCATTCCCACTCAAGTAATTATAGGATATAGAATAAGCGATTAGACTTTTAGCAAATCTAATCGCTTTATTTTCTTTGAGCATGCTCTCTTCTTTAGTTTTGGTCGCAAATCGGTCGCAATTTCTGACTTCCAATCTCTGAAACCCTTATAAATCAAGGATTTATTTATCCAAACTCTTCATCGTTGGGAACAACAGTACATCTCTGATCGCCGGTGAATTGGTCAGTAACATCACAAGTCTGTCGATACCATATCCGATACCACCCGTAGGAGGCATACCAATCTCCAGTGCGTTCATGAAGTCCTCATCGGTGGTGTTGGCTTCCTCGTCGCCTGCGGCGAGAGCTGCTTCCTGTGCCTTGAAACGTTCTCTCTGGTCGATGGGATCATTCAGCTCGGAGTAAGCGTTGCACATCTCACGGCCTGTGATGAACAACTCGAAACGCTCCACATATTCAGGCTTGTCCGGCTTACGCTTGGTAAGGGGTGATATCTCAACAGGATGATCCATGACGAATGTGGGCTGGATCAGATTCTCCTCCACAAATTCCTCGAAGAACAGATTCAGGATGTCTCCCTTTTCATGTCTATCCTCGTAGTGGACGCCCTTCTCATCCGCCAGCTTCTTTGCGGCTGCGGTGTCGGGGATCTCGTCGAAATCAACGCCTGCATATTTCTTGACTGCATCGATCATGGTCAGTCTCTCAAAGGGCTTGCCAAGGTCGATCATATATTCACCGTAAGGAACGGTTGTGGTTCCGCAGACCTCCTGCGCCACATGACGGAACATATTCTCGGTAAGATCCATCATGCCGTAATAATCGGTGTATGCCTGATAGAGCTCCATCAGGGTAAATTCGGGATTGTGTCTGGTATCGAGACCTTCGTTACGGAAAACACGTCCGATCTCGTACACACGCTCCATACCGCCCACGATCAGTCTCTTCAAATAAAGCTCTAAGGAAATACGAAGCTTGACATCCTCATCCAGTGCATTGAAATGGGTTTCAAACGGTCTTGCGGCTGCGCCGCCGGCATTGCTTACCAGCATGGGAGTTTCCACTTCCAAAAAGCCCTGTCCGTCAAGGTACTTTCTGATGGATGAGATGATCTTGGATCTCTTTACGAAAGTATCCTTAACCTCCTCGTTCATGATCAGGTCCGTATATCTCTGGCGGTAACGGATGTCTGTATTTACCAGTCCGTGATACTTTTCAGGCAAAATCTGTAAACTCTTGGATAATAAAGTCACCTCGGAGGCATGAATGGAAATCTCACCCTTCTGGGTTCTGAACACTTCACCCTTAACGCCCACGATATCGCCCACATCGAGCTTTTTGAAATCTGCATAGGGCTCTTCGCCGAGGCTGTCACGTGCCACATAGCACTGGATGTTGCCCGGAAGATCCTGCACATTGCAGAAGGATGCCTTACCCATGACACGCTTCGCCATCAGACGGCCTGCGATGGATACCTGCTTTCCTTCCATTTCCTCGAAATGGTCCTTGATATCTGTGCTGTGATGAGTCACATCATATTTGGTGATCTTGAAGGGATCCTTTCCCGCTGCCTGTAAATTAGCAAGCTTTTCCCTTCTCACCTTCAATAACTGGTTAATATCCTGTTCCTGCTGTGGTTGATTATTCTGCTCCTTAGCCACTTTAAACTCTCCTCCTTAGTTGGAACGCTGAATCTCAAGCACCTTGTATTTCAAAATACCGGCCTGAGTTTCCACTTCTACTTCATCACCTGTCATATGTCCAAGCAGTGCCTTTCCTACAGGTGATTCATTGGAAATCTTTCCCTTTAAGCTGTTTGCTTCCGTGGAACCTACGATCTTATAATCCAATTCTTCATTATATTCCATATCAAGGATCTTCACACGACATCCGATACTGATCTTGTCAAGGTCTACCTCATCCTCAACAACAACTTCGGCGTTCTTTAAGATCTTTTCCAGCTCTTCGATTCTGGCTTCGATATCTCTCTGCTCATCCTTTGCAGCATCGTATTCCGCATTTTCGGATAAGTCGCCCTGCTCTCTTGCTTCCTTGATTTTCTGTGCTACTTCTTTTCTCTTTACCACCTTGAGGTCATGAAGCTCGTCTTCATATTTGCGAAGTCCTTCATAGGTAAGTATGTTCTTTTTTTCTTCCATCGCTAATCGCCCTTCCATCCTTTATGTCAAAAATAAAGACGTAATCGTCTTAATTAACTCCCGTATTATACCCAGTTTTCACCGCAGTGTCAAGAAATTTCAGCATTTCTCTTTGCTGGGAAAAGTTTAAGTACAAAGCATCCTCTTTTTCACTGTCTCCATATTCGGTCACGATCCCGTATTCCTCATAAAAAAAGTCTTCCAAATCCTGCGCTGCTCTCGTTTCCTTTCCCACAAATATAATGCTGTTCATCCGGGACAGATAAGGCCAAAGCAGGGATTTCACGGATTCTGCCAAAGCAAAGCTGCATTCCTCCGGCAGATAAAGGGTAAGGGACCTGAAATGTTCCCGTTTCCGCATTTCCCACAGAAAAGCGCCGTAAAGCTCCGGCGGCAGTTTCTGATTTCTGTCAAAGAGAGTGCACAGTTTTTCCGAAAAAAGAATCTGTTCCTCCTCCGTGCACCCGAAGTCTCTTTCCATGTAATCCATGGTATTGCGAATTCGGGCAAACCATTTTTTTCTGTTTCGCGGTTTTAACAGGTCTTTTCCTATGGTTTCCGGCAGCACGCTGAAATAAATCTGCACCTCTCCTGTTGCCATAAGCTTTCCTTCCACAGAAGGTTTTGAAAGTGCATAAGGGAAGCATCTCGCGCACTGAAAAAGAGGAAGTATTTCCCCCTTTCGTCTGCCCAAAAAGAAGGCAAATCTCTTCTTTTTATTCTTCTCCTTTTTCCCCGGCATTGTTCCTGTTGTCAAATAATAGAGATTTCTAATCTGTTTTTCCATAGGAAAGCATATGCAGGGCAGTCCTCTTTTATTCCCGGAAGATTGGCTTTTATCCTTCCTGCCTTTCAAATATCAGGCGTACCGATGCTTCCAGCTCCGAAAAGCTTTCAATTTCATTGATCTGTCTGCGTAGGGCGGCAGAATGGGGATA